>DAMDCT010000094.1:0-5758 GCA_032091455.1 Oscillospiraceae bacterium
TTTTTATTAATAATAAATAACCGTATTACTATCACCTTTTGCACTACAGTCCTCCGAATTGAGTTATGATTAGTTTTGCTAACGCTGGGTTTGCATTTTTTATCTTTACAGGATACTGTAGTTTTTTATCATATTGCCACATACTGTCTATACCTCGCTTCCATATTCCCAAGGCCATTTGGTGGTTACCCATTCCCAAACCTTGTCATTGTTAGAATCATTAGTTGTAAAGGTCCATATTTTTTAACGTACTCACTTCTGTATTCTTGTAACATAGCTAGATGTTTTTTATGATAAGCTATTGCTTCTTGGTCTGTTTTATGTGTGTCAAGATAAAGCACTGCTTCAAATAAAGCTAGTTCGCATATTTGGATTTGTTTTAATAAATTATTTCTATCTCCCATTTGGTACAGCCTCCTCGCCTAAAAAAGGTTTATCTAATTCAGGGAAAATAGTACCTCTTTGAAATCCAACGCTCATTTCATATGTTTTGCCCCATGTCTGATATGGTACATAAGCCATTCCAAATGAAATTGGCTGAGTTGTAAAAATGCTAATGTCATTTTTGCTTTCGTTTTGATTTTCAATTATCATAATCATTATTCCTTTCGTGATAAATGCTCCAAAAGCGTATCACGATACAATAAAAATCTTGTAATATTCACTTTTTAATAATTATCGTTTTACGCTTTGCAGTTTTAGTTTCAATACATTGAAACACATGATTGAGCATTATTAATAAATTATTTATGATGCTTACTACATATTATGCAATGCTAAAAATTGAGTTACAATAAATGAAAACGCACAAAAATTCACCACTTCATATTTACATGAAGTGGTGAAAATATTTATATGAACTTTATTTGTTTAATAGATAAATCATTAAGTTTAAATAACCAGCGAATATAATCCAAAGCAGATATGGTATTTGTAAGTATGCTGCCCACTTGGTTACTTTATAAAAATAAAATATCATCACAATTACAAGTAATATTAATAATAATAGCCAAATAAAAGCAAATAATGGCATTTGAAGATTGAAAAATATAATTGACCAAAAGAAATTAACAATCAATTGTACGCCATATATTTTTAAAGCAATGTCTTTATATTTGGAATGTGACATATAAATTAGATATGCGGATATACCCATAAGGGCAAATAGAATACTCCAAACAACAGCAAACACAATAGATGGTGGAGATAGTGCGGGTTTAATAAGTTTGTTATATTCACTCATGCTTGATTGGGTTAAAAAACTAGATAGAGTTCCAATACCTAAGCTTATTAATAAGCTAATAATTAATGCTTTTAGATTTATTATTGTAGATTTTGTAGACATAATATCACCCCATATCATAATTATGTACGATAAATCTTAATTATACTCAAATGAAGTAGATGATTAAAATATAATATTAATTGGAGAGCTTTAATTTGTTGCAAGCAGTTATAAAAAGTAGTAATATATACTAATACTATTAGAGAGGTAATGAATGATATGATAATACTTAAAACAAGTGACGAAGTAGCTAAGATGAAGAAATCTGGTGAATTATTAGCATCATGCCATAGAGAAATTAGGAAGCTAATTCGACCTGGAATAACAACAATGGAGATTAATGAGTTTGTCGAAAAATATCTGAAAAAACATGGAGCGACTCCAGAACAAAAGGGATATGGTGGTTATCCATATGCAATATGCGCTTCTGTAAATGACGTTATATGCCACGGTTTTCCTAAGAGAGAACCACTTAAAAATGGGGATATAGTTACTATTGATATGGTGGTTAATATAGATGGATGGCTTGCTGATTCAGCATGGACTTATGCAGTAGGAAATATAAGTAAAGAGGCAAAGAATCTGATAGATATTACTAAGCAATTATTATATATTGGAATAGAAAAAGCCGTTGTTGGCAATCGAATAGGAGATATTTCAAATGCAATTCAAACTTTAGCAGAAGTTAAAGGCTATTCTGTAGTTAGAGATTTTGTTGGTCATGGAATAGGTAGATCAATGCACGAAGAACCTCAAGTCCCACATTATGGACGAAGCGGAATAGGGTATAGGCTGGTCGAGGGAATGGTATTCACAATTGAACCTATGATTAACATTGGAGATTACAAATTAAATATAGATTCAGCAAATGGTTGGGAAGCCAGAACAGTAGATGGGAGTTTATCAGCTCAGTATGAGCATACTATTGTTATAACTAAAAATGGACCTAAAATATTAACCGAACAACATTGATATGAGATAAATAATACAAATCATAAAAATCATAAAAAATTTAAATTATCTATTTACAAATAAGTATGATTAGTATATAATTAAAGAAATCAATAACCTTTAAATTAGTCCTGTGAGGCTGGCAAGGTGTTTGCTTAAAAGCTTAATAATTTTTTTATAGCAATAGTTATTAGCAAGTCTAGTAACCATAACTATAAGTGTATTTGTGTAAGTATAAGTAATCCAAGTTGTCAGTTTGATAACTTGGATTTTTTGCGTTTGCACCTTTATGTAACAGTAAAAAGCAGACAATATATATTATGAATTTATGACATCAAATATAAAATAGGAGGTACAAATATGCAGGAAGAAACACTAATTATGGATGAAAAGGCAATGCAAAGAGCAATAGCAAGAATTTCATATGAGATAATTGAGCATAATAAAGGTGTAGATAACCTATGCGTAGTTGGAATTATGTCGCGAGGTGTAGAAATAGCAAACAGAATTGCTAAAAAAATATTAGAAGTTGAACGAAAAAATATTCTAGTTGGCACACTTGATATTACACTGTATCGTGATGATAAAAAAAGTGAAGGACACCAAGATAAATCTAACATTGATTTTGACATTAACAATAAAAAGTTAGTTTTAGTTGATGATGTAATATATACAGGCCGCAGTGTACGAGCTGCAATCGATGCAGTAATGAGCCGAGGAAGACCAAAATTAATTGAACTTGCAGTGCTTGTAGATAGAGGGCATAGAGAACTTCCAATTAGGGCAGACTTTGTGGGGAAAAACCTTCCAACTTCACGCGATGAAAAAGTAAAAGTAATGGTAGACCAGTTTGATGGACAAGATAAAGTGATTATTTTAAAGGAGGAAAATTAAATTGGCAATAATGTTAATTAGAAATGGAACAGTAATTGACCCAACACAAAATATTTGTGAGATATGTGACATAATTATCGAAAACGGTATAATAGTTAAAATAGGAAAAAGCCTTACAGACCATACAGACACAGTGCTTGAGGCAAAAGGGCTTATTGTTATTCCTGGACTTGTAGATATGCACGTGCATTTAAGGGATCCAGGGTTTACGCAAAAAGAGGACATTTATTCTGGATGTAATGCGGCACTTACCGGTGGAGTTACATCTTTACTTTGCATGCCAAATACAAATCCTGTAATTGATAATATTGATACAATTAACTATATAAATAAACAGTCAAAAGGTGCAAGAGAAAAAGTATATATGTGTGCAAGCATAACAAAAGGTTTAAAAGGTGAAGAATTAAGCGACTTTTTATTATATAAAGATGCTGGTATAAAAGCTGTATCGGACGATGGCAGACCTGTTGAGAATGAGCAAATGATGGCTGATGCAATGGAGAGTGCAACTAAAAATAATCTAGTTACAATATCACATTGTGAGGATTTATCAATTATTGCAGGTGGAATTATGCACAAGGGCGAAATAAGCGAGAAACTTATGGTAAAGGGAATGGATAGGCTTTCAGAAGATTCTATTACACAAAGAGAAATTGAGCTCGCAAGAAAAACTGATACATCAATTCATATTGCACATGTAAGCACACGGAAATCAGTAGATCTTGTAAGACAAGCCAAAAAAGATGGTGTTAAAGTAACTTGTGAAACTTGCCCACATTATTTTGTATATACACACGAAAAGCTACTTAGCAAAGATGCAGATTATCGTATGAACCCACCGTTAAGAGAACAAGATGATGTGGATGCAATTATTGAAGGAATAAAAGATGGCACAATTGATTGTATTTCAACAGACCATGCACCGCACACAAAAAAAGAAAAACAAGACTTTTTAACAGCACCAAATGGTGTCATAGGATTAGAAACCTCACTAGCGGCAGGAATACAGTTTTTAGTTGAAAAAGGTCACATTACAATGGGTCGGTTAATTGAACTTATGTCAACAAATCCTGCAAAAATACTTGGAATAAATGCTGGCAACTTAAAAGTTGGAACTCCCGCAGATATAGCATTGGTTGATTCAAAAATTCAATGGACTGTATTACCGGAAAGATTACATTCAAAATCTAAAAATACTGCTTTTAAGTTTGAACGATTGACTGGTAGAGTAAAATATACACTTGTAAACGGCGAGATAGCATATGTAATGCGATATTAATAATATAAAACTAGTTTGGGGGAGTATAAAGTGAAAATACTTTTTCAGCCCTAAACTAATAAATAATAATTATTTTACAATAAATAAAAGGGAGAATGAAAATATGTCAATGGATAAACTTATTGAAAAGATAGTTAAAATGCAAAACCCAACAGTAGCAGGATTAGATCCAAAGCTTGACTTTGTTCCGAAATTTATAAAGGATGCTTTTATAGGAGAATACGAAAATCCACTTGAGGGTGCGGCAATGGCAATATTAGAATATAACATGGGATTAATTGATGTACTATGTGATATTGTTCCCGCAATCAAGCCACAATGTGCATACTACGAAATGTATGGTTATCATGGGGTGAAAGCACTATATGAAACAATGGAATATGCAAAGCAAAAGGGCATGTATGTTATAACTGATGGAAAGCGAAACGATATTGGAACAACAATGGAAGCATATGCAGTTGCACATCTTGGCAATACTGATGTAAATGGCGAAAAAGTTCCTGCTTTCTTAGGAGATAGTTTAACCGTAAATGGTTATTTAGGAACAGACGGTATATCACCATTAATGAGCATTTGCAAAGAATATGATAAGGGCATATTTGTTCTAGTAAAAACTTCAAATAAATCAAGTGGAGAACTTCAAGATAGATTAATTGATGGAAAGCCAGTATACGAGATTATGGGCGAAATGTGCGAGGATTGGGGCAAGGGCTTAATGGGTCAGTATGGTTATAGTGCAGTTGGTGCTGTAGTTGGTGCTACATATCCTGAACAGCTTAAAGAACTTAGAGAAAAAATGCCGCATACATTCTTCTTAGTACCTGGATATGGTGCACAAGGCGGCGGAGCAAAAGATGTAAGCTATGCATTTGATAAAAATGGACTTGGTGCAATAGTAAACTCTTCAAGGGGAATTATGTGTGCATATCAAAAAGATGGTTATGATGAACGCGATTACGCTAAGGCAGCAAAAGATGAGGCGCTTAGAATGAAAGATGATATTACAAGCTGCATCGGAGCAATCAAATTGTAATTTTTAATTAAAGTAGTAGTTATTTGAGGAGGATATTAATGCTTAATCAATATAAGAAAGCATATTTGCTTTTAGCTAATGGGAAAATGTTTGAGGGGAAATCCATTGGCATAAATGGTAAAACAATTGGTGAAATTGTTTTTGCAACAGGAATGACTGGGTATCAAGAAACATTAACAGACCCAAGTTATTACGGTCAAATCGTTACGCAAACATTTCCACTTGTAGGGAATTACGGAACGAACGATACAGATGGGGAATCAAACGGTACATACCTTAATGGATATATTGTTCGTGAAATGTGTGAACTTCCATC
>DAMDCT010000094.1:5768-8281 GCA_032091455.1 Oscillospiraceae bacterium
TGTGAAAACACTTTGGGCGCTTTTTTGAAAAATCACAATATTGTTGGAATCAGTGATATTGATACTAGAAGTTTAACTAGAATAATTCGTGAATCTGGTGTTATGAATGGCATGATTACAACAGAAGAGATTGTAGACAAAGAAAAAGCACTACAAGAAATCAATGCTTTTTCAATAGTAAATGCAGTTAAAACTGTTTCTTGTTCTCAAAAATCATATCACAAAGTAGAAAATGCAATCAAAGAAGTGGTGCTTTTTGACTTTGGGTTTAAACATAATATTCTTCGCAAATTAAATGAAAAAGGCTGTAACGTAACAGTAGTTCCTTATAACACAACTTCAAAGGAATTAAAAGAAATAAATCCTGATGGAATAATGCTTTCAAACGGACCTGGTGACCCAGCCGAAAATATAGAAGTTATAGAAAACCTTAAAGAGATAATTAAACTTCAAATTCCAATCTTCGGCATATGCTTAGGACATCAATTATTAGCACTAGCAAATGATGCAAAAACACAAAAGCTAAAATATGGTCATCGTGGTGCAAACCAACCAGTAATTGACTTGCAACTCGATAGAACTTTTGTAACAAGTCAAAATCACGGATATGCTGTTCTAAGTGATAGCATTGATAATGCAAAAGGTGAAGTGAGCCATATAAATGCAAATGATAAAACATGTGAGGGAGTTAGATACTTCAACACAAAAGCATTTACAGTTCAATTCCACCCAGAGGCTTGCGGTGGACCACAAGATACAGCTTATTTATTCGATAGATTTATTAATCTAATGCAAGGGAAGGAAGTGTAGAAAATGCCATTGAGAAAAGATTTAAAAAAAGTACTTGTTATTGGTTCTGGTCCAATTGTTATTGGTCAAGCGGCAGAGTTTGATTATGCAGGAACACAAGCTTGTCGTGCTTTAAGAGAAGAGGGGCTTGAGGTTGTACTTATTAACTCAAACCCAGCAACAATCATGACAGACAAAGCAATGGCAGATAAAATATATATAGAGCCATTAACTCTTGATATAGTAAAAAAAGTAATTGAGATAGAAAAACCTGATAGTTTATTATCAACGTTAGGTGGGCAAACAGGCCTAACACTATCCATGCAACTTGCAAAAGAAGGCTTTTTAGAAAAAAACGGTGTTAAGTTGCTTGGTGCAAATCCTGAAACAATTGATAAAGCCGAGGACAGACAGCTATTTAAAGATACAATGGAGTCTATTAATCAACCTTGTATTCCTTCAAAAGTAGTAGAAACATTACAAGATGCAGTTGATTTTGTTGATAATCATATTGGTTACCCTGCAATTATTCGCCCAGCATTCACAATGGGTGGTTCTGGTGGGGGTATTGCGAATGATGAAAAAGAACTTAGAGAAATTGCCTCAAATGGTCTGCGTCTTTCACCGATTACGCAAATTCTTGTTGAGAAGTGTATTTCAGGTTGGAAAGAGGTTGAGTTTGAAGTAATTCGTGATAGCAAAGGTAATGTAATTACTGTTTGTTCAATGGAAAACCTTGACCCAGTTGGTGTACATACAGGGGATAGTATAGTTGTTGCACCTGCTGTAACTTTATCTGATAAAGAATATCAAATGCTAAGAACTGCTTCGCTTAATATAATTACAGCATTAGGAGTAGAGGGCGGTTGTAACTGTCAGTTTGCACTCCATCCGGAAAGTTTTGATTATGCAGTAATTGAAGTAAACCCTCGTGTATCACGTTCATCAGCATTAGCATCAAAAGCAACAGGCTATCCAATAGCAAAGGTTGCAACTAAAATTGCAATTGGTTATTCACTTGATGAGATAGTAAATGCAGTAACTGGCAATACTTATGCTTGTTTTGAGCCTGCAATTGATTATCTTGTAGTTAAATTCCCACGTTGGGCATTTGATAAGTTTGTATACGCAAAACGTACACTTGGAACTCAAATGAAAGCAACTGGAGAAGTTATGAGTATCGGTACTTCATTTGAGCAAGCAATAATTAAGGCTGTTCGTGGAATAGAACTTAAACTTGATACTTTAAATATGAAAAAGCTTTTTGTAAAGAGTGATGAGGAAATTGAATCATTATTACTAAAAGTTGATGATGAGCGTTTATTTGTAGTATTTGAAGCACTTAAAAGAGGTGTATCAATAGAAAAAATCCATGAAATCACTATGATTGACGAATGGTTTTTAGGAAAACTTAAAAACTTAGTCGAACTTGAAAAGTGGCTAAGAGATGGTGAGCTTACACAAGAAAAATATATGCTTGCAAAAAAATGGGGCTATCTTGATAAAACTATCGAGGAAATGTCAGAGCAAAAGATTTTAAATAAAAAATCAGCTTCATATAAAATGGTTGATACTTGTGCGGCAGAGTTTGCGGCACAAACTCCATATTTCTACTCAACTTATGATGAAGAAAATGAAGCGGCAGAGTTTATTAAAGCTCAAAAAAGTGACAAGAAAAGAGTAATTGTTTTTGGCTCGGGTCCAATCAGAATTGGACAGGGAAT
>DAMDCT010000094.1:8291-9818 GCA_032091455.1 Oscillospiraceae bacterium
GTTGTGTTCATTGCGTATGGGCATTAAAAGAGCATGGGTACGAAACTGTAATTGCTAACAATAACCCTGAAACTGTTTCAACTGACTTTGATACAGGTGATAGACTATATTTTGACCCACTGACATATGAAGATGTAAAAAATATAATTGATACAGAAAACCCATATGCAGTAGTTGTACAATTTGGTGGACAAACAGCAATAAAATTAACACAATATCTTCACGATTTGGGAGTGAAGATTCTTGGTACAAGTGCAGATAGCATTGATGCCGCAGAAGATAGAGAACGTTTTGACAAAGTGCTTGAAAACTGCAAAATTCCTCGCCCACAAGGCGATACAGTATTTACAGTAGATGAAGCATTACAAGTTGCTAATAAACTTTTATATCCTGTATTGTTACGTCCATCATACGTGCTTGGCGGTCAAAATATGATTATTGCACATAATGATCAAGATGTTATTGAATATATGACAATTATAACTGCTGGTGGACTTGAAAACCCAGTGCTTGTTGATAAATACATGATGGGATTAGAAGTAGAGGTTGACGCAATATGTGACGGTAATGATTACTTAATTCCAGGTATTATGGAGCATATTGAGAGAGCAGGTGTTCACTCTGGTGACTCAATTTCAGTTTATCCAGCACAAAATTTATCTCAACACATAAAAGCTACAATAATTGATTATACAGGCAGACTTGCACGTGAACTGAATGTAATTGGGTTAATGAATGTACAGTATGTTGTTTATAACAGCGAAGTTTATGTAATTGAAGTAAACCCTCGTTCTTCTAGAACAATCCCTTATATAAGTAAGGTTGCAGGCGTACCAATGGTCGAAATTGCAACTAGAATTATGCTTGGCGAAAAACTTAAAGATATGGGATATGGAATAGGATTATATCCAAATGCTGAATATATAGCAGTAAAAGTTCCAGTATTCAGCTTTGAAAAACTACATGATGTAGATACTCAATTAGGTCCGGAGATGAAGTCAACTGGAGAAGTTTTAGGAATTGCAAAAACTTTTGAGGAAGCATTACTTAAAGGATTAATTGCAGCAGGATATTCATTAAAATCAAAGGGTGGAGTTTTGATTACTGTTAGAAGTACAGACCAACAAGAGATTATTGATATTGCCACAAAATATGAAGCAATGGGATTTGAAATCTATGCTACATCTGGCACAGCAAATACACTTAATAAAAACATGGTGCCAACAAATGTTGTTAGAAAAATTTCAGAGGATAGCGAAAATAATATTCTAACACTTCTTGACAGTGGCAAGATTGATTATGTTATCTCAACTTCTGCAAAAGGAAGAATACCAGCACGTGACAGCGTTAAAATTAGACGTAAAGCAGTTGAAAGAGGAATTGCATGTCTAACTTCACTAGATACTGCTAATGCACTAGCTGATATTCTAGCAACACACAAAACAGCAGATGATATAACATTAGTAGATATAACCAAGATATAGAAGATACTTTTAATTCTTATTAAAATAAACTTTTATTATTTTT
>DAMDCT010000095.1:0-3249 GCA_032091455.1 Oscillospiraceae bacterium
ATAATTTTCGCTCCTTAAAATTTGTTAATACAATGGGGACGATTGGTCGCAAGCTTTTTGAAGTGGGTAGTAGCTTTTTTATCATTTTTTCAACTCCTTTAAGGTTTTTTGGATATAAAAAAAGAAGGACAGTATAAAACTGTACTTCTTAATTAGGTTATTTAAGACTAATATTTGAAAAGGGTAATTTTTTAGACCCAATACTACGAACCAAAAGGTCGTGGGTTCGAATCCCCCCGGGCGTACCATCAGCTTGAAGCTGTCACAATTCACGGTTTAAGTTTTTACTTAGACCGTGATTTTTTATGCACTTGATTAAGTATAATCTTTATTGTTATTTATTTAATAATATTTACATAAATCGGCTGCTGTTGTTAATGAAAAAACTATTGTGGTTTTATTTGCTACTGCCATATAAATCACCTTAATATTTTTAAGGTTAGCATTTCCTAAATAAATCAAAAAGCCATACTGAGGAGCAGTATGGTTTTTTGATAACTAGTTGTATTTATTGCTATAATCAGCTGTTCACCATAAACATTAGACAAAGCTTGTAGTTCTACATCTTGTGTTAATAATAGTAGGATAGATTGCTTGCTAAATTTAAATTTTTAATAAACTATAGCAAGAGTAAAGGTTTATTATAAACTCCAGTAACTATATTTTACTATAAACTAATTCTGCAAATTGTCCATATTTTTTTACGTCTTTTAAATAAAATCGCTTAATTCTTCTTTTTGTGTAAAAATCGATATACCCGCTCCCAATATCACAGGCGCAATCTGTATGATTATATTATAACCACATGGTTATCTAACAGAGGGGCTAATATGGTGTTTCCTCCAATAATCCAAATATTCTTATCTCTAAGCATATGCTTAACAAATTCTTCTATTGTACCAGTTTGATAAAACCAGTCTAAACTGTTGTTTTTGTCGGCAAGATGGCCATCCATTGTTATAAATCCATAAAAAACACAGACGCTGATAAGCATTAGATATAACGTATAAAAGTATATTATAGTTATATTGATAATAAAGATTGTTCAATTCTATTTAAATAGTAATCACTATTATTTTTTTAAGATATGGCTTCATCATAAAAAGTAATTTTTTTGTTAATGTGGTCGAGTTCTTTCTTTAATTCATGAATTTTATTTTCAACAATTTGTTTTTGTAATAAAACAATCTCTCGTTGCTGAGCATAAGTAGATGTACCTTGTGTTAAAAGGTGTACAAACTTCTTAATTTCATTTAATCCCATTCCAGTGTTCTTTAAACAAATCACGCTATAAATACATTCAATATCGTGATCGGTATATTCTCGTATGCCTGCATCGTTGCGTTTAATAACAGGTATAAGCCCCTCTTTTTCATAAAACCGAAGTGTGTAATCTGAGCACTTTGTTATTTTAGCAACTTCTTTTATTCGATATCCCATATTTTATCACCTCTTCTTTTTTAGTATACACTACTTTTCATCCATTGTTCAAGAAAAAATAAAAAATCGCTTGACTTAGAGTATACTCTAGATGATATTATTAAAATAGAAAAATAAATAATGCTATATGGTCGTCAAAATTTTGTAAACGAAGTTAATATTAAAAGAAAGAGGGAATTAAAAATGAAAAAAGGAGCAACATATCGTCTGAATAATGGAGTAGAAATTCCTGCAATTGGAATTGGCACATGGCAAATTAAAAATGAAGAAGTGCAAGCACCGGTTTTATACGCACTTCAAGCTGGTTATCGCCACATTGATACAGCATCGGGCTATCTAAATGAATTGGGTGTTGGGGAAGCTATTCGTAAATCAGGTATCCCTAGAAATGAGATATTTGTAACAACAAAGCTACCAGCCGAAATTAAGGGATATGATAACACACGTAAATCTTTTTATGAAAGTTTGGAACAACTGGGGTTAGAATATATCGATTTATATTTAATTCATGCACCATGGCCTTGGGAGGATATGAAAGGTGACTATACCACTGGAAATATAGAGTCATGGAAGGCTATGGAAGAACTTTATAAGCAAGGAAAAGTCCGTGCAATTGGTGTTTCTAATTTTACATCAAACCATATCAAGCCACTCCTTGAACAATGCAATATCGTGCCTATGGTAAATCAAATTTCTTTTCATATAGGATATATTCAGAAAGAAACAGTGGCTTATTGTAAAGAACATAACATTTTTGTTGAAGCTTATGCACCTTTGGCAACTGGTGCTGTTTTTAAAATTGAACTCATACATGAGATGGCAAAAAAATATAATGTTTCTCCTGCACAACTTTGCATTGCATATTGTATTCAAAAAGAAACTGCAGCTATTCCAAAATCTGTTCATAGGGAAAGAATCATTCAAAATGCAGAGTTGGATTTTACAATTAGTGAAGAAGATATGCACGCACTTGATGCCTTAGATAAAGAATAAACACAAAATTAATTCAATAAAGATGGGACATTGTACTCCTATCACTTAGTTGTAATAGGATATATATGGTGATCAATAATGACTACAATATTACTAATTCTTTCTGTTGCATTTTTAGTAATGCAAACAATTGCTTTAAAACATTTTAAAATAGCAAGTTTAAGGGAAAACATCTTAATAAATGGTGCATTTAGTGGTATCATTGGAGCTTGCCTACTGATTTACAGTGTTTTTTTCCCTATGCACTTTTCATTCGCCACAATCATGCTTGGTAGTTTGTTTGGCATTTTATTTGTTGCAACGGTGAGTAGCTATTATTATGCAATGCAAACGGGACAGTTGTCTTATACAACCTTCTTCTTTTCAGCAAGTATGCTAATTCCAGCAATCGCTGGTATCTTCTTCTTTAAAGAGAAACCAAAGGTATCAACCATTATTGGTATCTTGTTGTTTCTAACCGCATTTTATTCCATATCTGTTCTGAGTTTCTCAAAAGGCAAACGTGTAAGTAAACAATGGATTCTTTTATGCTCTGCTACCTTTGTGTTAAATGGTGGTTTAGCAGTAGTTTCAAAAACACAACAAACCATTTTAAAAGGCAAAGAAGTTCTTACAATGATGCTTATCAGCTTTTGCTCAGCATTCCTTTTTGCGATGATTGTTTATTTGATATTAGTTAAGAAAGCAAATAAAAAAATGCTCCTTAACGCCGATATGGGATCAATGAAAGCTTCATTGGCACCGCTTTTTGGCGCGGCAGTTGGTACAGGTGGCGGGAATATCATTCTTACTTATTTAAGCTCTAGACTTTCAGGT
>DAMDCT010000095.1:3259-9648 GCA_032091455.1 Oscillospiraceae bacterium
CAGGTGCTTATTTATTCCCACTAGTTCAAGGTGGAATTATGGTAGTAATAACACTATATTCCCTTATCTTTTTAAAAGAAAAGATAAATCGTTGGGGAATACTAGGCATATGTTTTGGTGTTTTAGCAATTGTTGTTATCAATTTATAATGTATCATAGTAAAGGATGTAGATAGTATGAGGAAGATTGGGTTAATTGGATTAGGTTTAATTGGTTCAAACATATGCGCTCACTTATGCAAGAGCTATGTAAATCTTGCAGTATTTGATTGTGATAAGGAGAAGCGTGATCGGTTTTTTGGGGAAGCTTTAATCTGTGAAAATGCAGGTGAAGTGTTAAACAATAGTGAAGTTATTTTACTATCTTTACCGAATTCAGAAGTTGTCGAAGCAGTTATGGATGAATTATTATCTCTTGATATGCAAGATAAAGTCATTATAGACCTTTCCACTAGCTTTCCATTATCCACAAAAGCATTATATAAGAGTTGTCAGGCAAAAGGGTCTGAATTCATTGACTGTCCCCTATTAGCTGGTCCAGACGAAGCTGCAAAAGGCGAACTCATTGCAGTTGTTGGTGGTGGCAAAGCTATTATTGACCAATTAGATGATGTGTTTTTAAGCTTTTGTAAAAGCTATGATTATGTAGGTGAAAGTGGGAATGCGCACACAATGAAAATTATGATGAATTTCACAGGGCTTATGTATGTCATCATTTTAGGGCAGATGTTTCCACTTGCTGAAAAAGTAGGCTTAGACCCAATGGAGCTCTATCATGTTATGGATAACGAAGTTTTCAGCACTTGGATGTATCGATTCTATGGACCAAAAATGATTAATCGTACCTTTGATAAAGCGTTTGATTTAAAGCTTGGCTTAAAAGATTTAACCTATATGAAAAAGTTGTATGATTATTATAATGTGCCTGCATTTACGCTAGATGGTGCGATTGACTTGTTACGTATTGCTACAAAAGATGGCAAGGGGGATTTTGATTTTAGCCGTTGCGCTCAAACAATGCAAGAGTTTCCGAAACTACCAAGTGAGGGGGAAAACTAAATGCTACAAAATGGTTCAGTTTTACCTTTTGGAATATACGATTTAAACAACGACGGTATTCCTGATACGCTTTCATTTTCATGGAATGGTAAACCAGCACTTTTTATTTCTGACGTCGGAAAATCATGACTGGAGTGTCTTTTTTAATGAAGCTTTTTGTGTTGAAAAATCACAAAATCCATGGAATCCTATACGGATCGGCTGGGGAAACTATACCCTATTAATCGATAAAGATAGTTGTGGTCGTTATGATAGCCTCAACGATTTTTGTTACAGAGCATTTGATGTGAACAAAGATGGTTATCCTGAAGCAGAATACTTTCATCTTTTTCCAGGCGAAGAATGGTGTCCATATTCCAATAAGTTTGTCTGCAATCTAAATGGTGAACCAGATTTATCCTATCTTGATTTTGAAACCTTAGTTTATCCAGATGAACAGAAATATGATGAAGGTGGAAAATATCGTATGAATGTCCACGGGAGTGGTTTTTTTGTAAATAGTTATTCAGCACATCCAGAAACCTCTTGGGAAACCCCTATCGCATGGTATGATTTTAACCAAGATGGAAAAACAGAAATGGTTATGCGCGTTGCAGACGTAAGCAATAATGCAATTATCCATAGTGGTGGTCTGAAAGACCTAACAGTTAACGGTAGATATAGTGGAAAAGTTTCAGAATTCGAGCTTGCTTTTGAATTAAATGACGATACCAACGATGATAAATGGAGTTCATTAGATTTGCATTTATCTTTTTATCAGTATAATAAACCTAGTCTTGATTATACAATTTATAAAGACCACTTACCATTTATCAAACCATTGCCTGGTTCTGAAGAGTTCTATGGACGCCTTTCGGATGTTCGTTTAACCTTTGAAAGGCAATATCTACCTTATCTAGATGGTACTAAAATAGGACTTTCTTATTCAGGCTGGCAAGGGGTATTCTTACTATTTGATGAAGATAATGATGATTGCCGTTGGGAAGAGATGTTTTCAAATCATGAAGAAGATCATGTGTACAATAATACTGGGTGGAAGAAGTTTTCAGATCATATTGGGGATCGCACAGAAAAAGATATTGACTTCGGCGGAAAAGGCAAACTATACATAGGGAAATTTGATGGTAAAATTCATTTGTATCATGCTGAACATGGCTGGTGGGAAATCGACTATCTTGCACTATTTAAAGGGAGTAGTGACCGTGCTGATACAGATGAGGGCCCACTTCCTCCAAATGGATTGTCGTATCCTTGTGTTCGATATTATGATACGACCGGAAACGGATTTATCGATACAATAATTTATAGCATTATTGTATATGGAAATCAAGAAGGAAGCCAACAAGTACTAAAAACCATTTATTTAACAGACTATGCCGATGAGGATATACCAGAACCTGACATGTGTGAACTAGTTGATATTACACCAAATACTCCTTTCACAAACTTTGCTTTGGAAGATTGGGATGGGAACTCGCTGTCAGCTGAAGAATTTGAAGCAAGCTCGGCAAAACAATGTTATAATTCTTTAAATGGAATCTATGAAACCGTTTGCAATAATATGTGGGATAGCGCGCAATTGCTTTATCAAACAGCTTGTCGTTATCAACTAAACATAACCGAAAACCAAGATGAAAATTTGAGAACAAATTACACGTTAGATGAAAGAATGTCGCTAACCGATATTAAAATTCCAAAGGGTTATTCTCGTCATCTAAAAGGTGAAACACGAAGAGAAAAATACCACAATGGATTTTGGTTGCGTCAAAAAGTATTTGAAGATTTTTGCACTGATTCCCGCTTTGATAAGTTTATTCTTGAAAAGTATTTTTATACTGCTAGATATCAAGAGCTTTGTGACTATATAGCAGAGTGTATTTAGAGAAATCTGAAAGCTATTATTAAACTTTAAGTTACTAAAAATGATTTGAAATGATAATTAAAAGAGGATTCTACGTACCTATATAGTGGGTAGAAGAAATGATAACTTTAATTTGCTATGAAATGAATTTCCTTTACTAATTTATTTTATTATAGTGGATACAAAGCATGGGTGTATTACTTTCGTAGTAAATACCTTTGCTTTGTATCCACTATTATCCTTTGTAATATAGTTCAACTTAAACATAATTGGAAGTTGGCAATATCTGCGTGATAAGTTGTCTATACTATACTTAAATGGGACGAAAATAGCAACATAGTTGCATTTATTAAATAATAAATAATTATCCTTGATTAAACTTTCATCTATAACATAAGCAACTCCAAGATTATTTCTTTCATTTCTTCACAGATAATATATCCAATAAATCTGTTCTGTCATTGCTTGGAATTGTTCGTAAAAGAGTGTAACTGATTGGTAATTGCTTCTCCATACCTGATAGAGCATAATCGCAATCCACTAATTTTATTATAAATGCTTTTGGTTTGTTCTTAAAAAACATATTTACAAATCCTTAAGTACGAAAAACAATCTTTACTTATTAAAATAAGAATCCCATAGCGGGATATAATTGGCTATCCATCTTAAACATAATTGGCAGTTTGATTAGTACGATTATCTCAAAGAGGAAGATCACGAGCCAAATTCGGACAAACATACATCATCTCCTACGATTACAGGAGAACGAACAGGTAATCCTTTGCCTTTGAACTGTTAAAAAAAATTTAATACTCACAGCTATAATCTGCGTATTTTCACCACATACTAACAGAAAACAAATGTATAGGAGGTATCTGTTTTGAACAGAGATTTATTAATTCAACAGGTAAAGGGTGAATACGCACGCTTGGCTGGGCTTCAAAGTCAGACACATATCACAGACCAGTCTTACAGCAGTATGTCACCAGAGGCGTATTATGAAAAAGCTTTAGAAAAGGCCATCCGCGATATTTCCGCCGGCAAGTATGATGACTGTGTTTCAGGCTTTCAAGTAGTGGAGCATATCGCTAACCACAAAACGAAAGCCAATAGGATTCAGGACAATATTGAATCCACATTGCACAATATGGAAATCGCCGAGGAAATAATAGCTTCGGAAAAGGACAGTAAAAAAATACAAGATTTAAGAGCAGCAAACGAACGTAGGGGTGAGGTAATCCCTCAGATGATTCGCGAAATGAAAGAACAACAGGCTCAAGAAGAGCTGAACTACGGCAGCTCTAACGTATTAGGAGGCGGTGGGAATGGATAAGAAAGCTTACCCCAAAGCAATGTTTAACAACGGAGGTAACTATAAATTAACATAAAAGTTGGATTGATACAGACGCAAAATCGGAATTCATGAAACTAGATATTAAGAAACAGTTATGTACAACACTAAATAGTAAAACACTATAAAGAAACCTGCCACATCGCAAAAGTGGCAGGTTTTTTCGTATTACTACTCGATTATTAGGATTAAGAGTGTTTTAAAAACTCGAGCAAATCCTCAACTTCTATAAAACACCTAAAATGAGCATATTCACTTTACCAATTAAAAATAATGTAAAACTGAGTCAAATTAGCAAACTACAAGTTCTGCTCATTTTGTTCATTAAATTGCAATCCACCAACACACTCCAAATTTATCTATAACAGTCGCACAGCATGTGCTCCAAGGTAATTCATGAATAGAGTGGATAACAACACCACCTTCACTTAAAATATTAAAGGCATTACAAACCGATTCTTCGCTTCCCATCTCAAACACATTAAACGTCATAGTTTCCCATTTCATTTTGTGAATTATATTCATGTCACATGGATTCG
Organism: Oscillospiraceae bacterium; assembly: GCA_032091455.1. Taxonomy (GTDB): domain Bacteria; phylum Bacillota; class Clostridia; order Oscillospirales; family Ruminococcaceae; genus Paludihabitans. Next base: position 8,069 of record DAMDCT010000095.1, read on the forward strand.
CTGTTTCACCTAATGCTAAAAATCCTTCACCATCTACAGATAATTCACAGTGAGCATAAGCCGTTTCGGTATCATTTTTAATTTCAAATGTAATTTCTGCACCAAAAGCTTTGCAATACATTTCTACCGCTTCAAAACTGTTTTTCACATAAACTTGTGTATAATTTTTCATATTGCTCCCCTTCCTATTATAAATAATCTGCTATTCACTTTAAACATAATTGGCAACTCAATTATAGGTGTTGTATACAACAATTCACAATACCCTTCAGCTCGTTGTTGAGCCAAGGAGCACCTATATTGAACCCTTCGAATAACTGTTAATAATTTTCATTCTTCCAGGTTTCTGCGGCTTTCTTAAAAAGAAAAGCTATTATAGGCAAGTACAATCAATATTCAAGTATCTATGTCATTTTTATCTTATCAAAAGCTCAGTAAGGATTGCTTTGATTTGATTGTCGTTATAATCTGCATATCGAAGCACCATAGTATAATTGAGATGTTCTACAAGACGAATAGCCTTGATTGCATCAATAGTTGGCATATATTCTCTTTTATTGTGAGCCAATTCGTTTCTCCATAAATTAGCTGCACTTGCTAATTTGGCAATATTTTCGCCGTTAAATAAATCGTCGATGATGTTTGACAACGGCTCCCAATTGGTATAGCCATTATATACTTTCAATATCTTATAACTCAAGGATATTTATCCATCTAAATTTATTATTGTATTTTTTACCTTTAGTTATAATTTTATCAATGCACAAGTTTCTAATCCTCTACATGCATCAGATTCTTATTCTTTTATAGTACCAATGCAAATTTTATATCATGCGCATAATTCCTACACAATTTCCTTATACATAAACAAAATGTGTTCAGCATCCATAAACCCATTCTTTTTGTAGAATTGTGGAGCTGGGGCATATCGGTTTGTTGACAAAGTAAAACCAGCAAGCTTATGTTCTTTTATGTAACTGTCAGCCGTTTTAATCAGTTCACTTCCATAACCACTTCTCTGTAAATTAGGTTGTATGAACATTTCGTCAACAAACAATTCACTATTGTTCCACCAAATTTTTTCATGACAAAACATTGCTCCACACAGCTTGTGGTCAATTTCTAAAACAAACCCAACAAACTTTTTCGTGTTAAAATAATCATAAAGATATTCTTTTGCTATTTCTAAACTCCATCTGCACTGCCACATTTCATTATTGTAAACTGAACATAGTATTTCAGCGCAACTATCAATGTCCGCTGCTATCATTTTTCTAATCATATTTCCTCCATAAAACAACTTCTTTGTTTCGTATTATTGCTATAATGTATAATTGTGCTATTCGTATAATACTAGCCTTATGTGAAATCATTTGTGCTTAATTTATCTTAAATATGTTAATTAAAGAGTAATTATCATATTAACTTCATGTATTCCATCCTCATTCACAATATCTGTTTCCTTAAAGCCTAAGCTTTCATATATATGTTTAGCATGTTGATTTCCCCAAATATATGTAGTGGTTACGGTATTAATATTGTATTGATTCTTAAGCAATTCAAACAATAATTTTAATGTA
>DAMDCT010000096.1:0-262 GCA_032091455.1 Oscillospiraceae bacterium
GAACTCACTATTTACCATTTGATCAATCATTAGTTGAAAGCTAACAGCTACAATAGGTTGATCTTGACTATAATATTTTCGTTTAAACTCATCTTTGTCATCAATAGGAAATGATGTGGGAGTTGAAATATTAACTGTCCTATTAAGGAACTGAGATAATGCTGTAGATGATGCTCCCATCATCTGATTCATAACTTCACATATTGCGCTGATACTCATTTCGTCCATTTCGAACTCTTGGTCTTCATAATCAGTTCCAAGT
>DAMDCT010000096.1:272-7361 GCA_032091455.1 Oscillospiraceae bacterium
GCCTTGACATCAGACTTCTTAAGTATCATCATATTTGTGCCAGATAACCCACTAATATAATTTATTTCTACGCCAATTGCCGGTTCAAACGATTCAAATTGAAAATCATTTGACGTTATTACTTTTACAACTGGTGTAGTAATAGTTACACGTCTGTCTAATAATCCCGATACAGATGTCGCTGAAGATCCTAGACTGATATTTAGTATCTCTCCTATAGCATCAATTTCCATTGGAGAAAATAGTTCTACTTTAGTATCCAAAAAAATCACCTTCCATTATTTATTTCATGAGGGCTTGTTTTAACAATTACTCCTCAAGGACTTTTCCCACTTTAACTGCGTATTTCTTCTTTTTGACACCCATGACTCCTGTAAACCAGGGAGAGTCGTCAACCATAACCTTTATTGAATTTCCTTGTGCTTGTGTATCTAGCGTTATTACATCACCCACTTGCAAATTCAATAAATCTTGAAGTCTAATTTCTGTTCCACCAAGCAGTCCTGTTATTGTCAAAGGTGCTTCAGTAAGACCACCCATAATGTATTTTCTACGTTGTTCCTCTGTTTCTGAATCTATCTTTCTAGATACTCTTGCAAATTTCAAATCAAAAGATTTGAAAATAGTACTCAGCGTTTCAGACGGTAAACATATATTAATTTTTTCTTTAAGATTTTTTATTGTAACTTCTATTACAATAATAACAACTGTTTCATCTGGAGCAATTGATTGAACAAGTCTTGAATTTGTTTCAATCATATCGTATGATGCAACGACATCAATGTAATTACTCCACGCACTTGTAAATATTGTCGCAACTTTTTCAAATAAATGCTTCATTATTGCAAGTTCAATATCTGTGTAATCCTTATCAACATTATAGCCATCCCCACTACCACCTAACAATCTATCTAATATGCAATAAGATAGCGGTCGTGCCATTTCCAAAAGGAGTTGTTGATTTTCGGAATTGCTTTCTTTATTCAAATTAAACGCACCCATTAATACTGAATCATTAAGTGCATTACTAAACTCATAGTACTGATTTTCCTCAAGCTGAACGATTTCAGCTTCGCAAGATGTTCTTATTATACTGGATAGCTGTAATGCAAAAAGTCTTGCAAAATTTTCAAAAATGCTGTCTAACAGTTTAATTTGTTCTCTAGTAATCCTTTTCGGTGTTCTAAAATCATATTCTTTGTATTTTTTCTTAGATTCATCTCCACCTGACTCCTTGATATTCATATCTCCACTTTGAAGATTTCCTAGCAGTTCATCAATCTGCTTTTGCGACAATACTTCTGCCATACAAACCACCATTTCTTCGCACGCTTATTGTATCTACGTGCAAAATATTACTAATTCTTTCCCGCATGCTAACTATTTATTTAATAACTACTCTATTACATTACTACTTACACTTGAAGTACTACTCGTACCTGTTGTGCTGCTTTGATTTTTTTTACTACTTTCACTACTTTCGGTTTTTGTACCATTTATGATACTATATATTTCCTGTAGCGTAGGTGGATTTGATCCCATTTCTGATATAACCAATTCAACTCGTCTATTTTTCTTTCTTGCAGCCTCTGTTCCATCATGAGGAACAATTGGGTGATATTGTCCATGCCCTGTAGATGTTAATTTAAGAGGCTCAATCTTACTTTTAATCTGTATATATGCAATTACATTTGAAGCACGATTTCCAGATAATATTCTGTCAAATTCAACACTGTTTTCTCTATCCTTAAATTCCTGTGCTGTATGTCCATGCGAATCTATTTCGCGAATTTCTGGTATTATACCTGAAATAGCTCCTGTAAATACATCTAATATAACTTTACCTTCAGGTCTTAATATAGCACTGTCACCATCAAAGAATATATTATTGCTAAACTCAATATATGTATAGCCATCGCCCTTAGAAAGTGATATGTCAGCTTGCATTCCATTCTTCTCTACATACTGCTTTAGATATAGATATAAATCATCAAAAGATTTAACCTCAGTAACTTCTTTTTCCTGTTCTGTTCCTATGTTATCCTCTTTTCCTGTTGGCGGAACCTTATCATTACCAATTTTGTCGCCTTTATCGTCGCCATTATCAATAACTACTTGTTCTACTGTTTTAAACTCGCCTTTTAGAGCCGTTACAAGCATTTGGTACTTGCCCTCATCAACACTTGACATTGCAAACAATAAAACAAAGAATGTTAATAGTAACGTTACCATGTCTCCATAGGTATCCATCCAGTTAGCGCCCTCTTCAGTTTCTTCGGCCCTTTTGCGTGACATCACTACTCACCTCCATCTTGTATAATTAACTATATAAGGTTTAGTTATTTTTTTGATTTCTTCTTTTTCGATGTACCTTCTGAATCGTCATCGCTACCACTGTCTTTTCCCTGTTTTCCACGTTGAGAACTATTTAAATATGCATAAAGTCTTTCTTCTATGTGTTTTGGATTATCACCAGCTTGTATTGAAATCACACCTTCAACAACAATTTCTTTACAAAGCATTTCTTCTGAGTGTCTAATCCTAAGTTTGCTTGCCAAAGGCATAAGTATGAGGTTTGCAAATATACTTCCATAAAAAGTTGTTATTAATGCAACAGCCATACCACTTGTAACTTTACTTGAGCCATCTGCAGCATTCATATCCAAACTTGCAAGCATATTTACAAGTCCCATAAGAGTCCCTATCATACCAAAAGCAGGAGCAAAAACGGATGCTTTTTCATATATTTTAACTCCAGATGAATGACGAGAATCAAGACAATCAAGCTCATTTTCAAGTATTTGTTTTGTCTTTGCAGGCTCTATTGCATCAACAATTAACATAACGCTTCTCTTTAAAAATTCATCACTCTGCTCTGCAATCTTATCTTCCAATGAAAGAATACCTTTACGCCTTGCATCTTGAGCAAAACCAACAATAGTATCAATATATTCTCGAGGATTGTATTTGTTTTTGCCGAATGCAATTTTCATGTGCTTTGGAATATCTTTAAAGAATCTGAATGGAAATGAACAAAGTGTAGCTGCTATTGTACCACCAATGGTAACATATACACTTGGTAAATTTACGAAATTCATTAGATTTCCTTTACCATCCAGAATTCCATATACAATTAGTCCAAAACCAGCAATTAGCCCAATAATTCCGGTGAAATCCATAGTAACCGCCATTTCTCCGCGCAAAAATGTAAAAATTTTCGGTTGATTCATTTGTTATTTACGCGGAAAATAACAAAGGTAAATATAATTCGATATATTAAATTTTATTTTAATCTTATAGAACCCTTAAAAACTTTGCGATTATATTCAATAATCTTCTCAAGCACTTCTTCTAGTTCTTCATTAACAAGATAATACTTTCCATTAGTAAGCGTGATCTTTGTTTCAGGAATTTTACTCATAGTCTCAATTAAACTACAGTTTAATATAAAAGTTGCTCCATTTAAACTTGTTAGCTCTATCATTGTAATTCCTCCATCTTAAAAAAGTTTTGCAAGGCTACCTATATTTAATACCCTAAGGCAGCCTTACTAAACAAACTAATGTTATCTCTTCATGTTTACGAGCTCTTGAAGCATTTCGTCTCCAACTGTTATAATTCTAGAGTTAGCTTGGAATCCTCTTTGAGTTGTGATCATATCTGCAAATTCTGTTGACAAGTCAACATTTGACATTTCAAGACCACCTGAAATTAAGCTTCCTGAAACGCCCTCACCTGCACCTGAGTATGTAATTTCGCCAGTATTATTTACAGCCTTAAAGTAAGAACTTCCCTCTAAAACTAAAGCCTCTGGATTTGGTATATTTGCAAGACATATTTGTCCTATTGGTATAATCTTTCCATCACTTGTTGTTCCTGAGATAATACCATCTGCACCAATTGCAATACCTTTTAATTCAGCAACATCAGTTCCCTCGTTATCGGGAACACCATCATTGTTTGTATCAGTAAGCGTTCCAGGTTTTTTGATTCTTTGAGGTCCTTTTGTTTTATCTAATTCTGGAATTCCAGTAGCTGCAGAAATACCCCCTGCAACAGTTGCAACAGTTTCAGAACCAAGTGCTGGGAAAGTTGGCGCTGGTGTTCCCACTGTGCTTAAAACTGCTGTGAACTCAGCAGAAACTACACCCTTTGGCAATTTATCTTTATATGCCCCTGCATCCAGTCCTTTTAGTTGTGTTTGAATTTCACCAGCATTAGCACCTGTTACAGTAATTGTCTTTCCGTCAATTGTAGCACTTGCAGGCGCACCGTGAACCATTTTGATGTTCCAACCGTTTAATTTGTCGCCATTTCCAGCTCCTGTCCCAATATTCACTGTACCTGCAACAGCTTCGCCAGATTTAGCAACATTAGTTTTATACTTAATTTGACCTGCTGCATCTCTTGCTATTGGATAACCGCAAATGAAGTTTTTGTTAGAGTCAACAAGGTTTCCTTCACCATCAAAACCTAAAACACCAACTCTACTAAACATTTCATTTCCTGCTCCATCTCGAGCGACTAGGTATCCTTCACCCTCTATAAAAACGTCCATTGCTCTGCCTGTTGGAGTATATCCAGCACGAGTATGAAGAACATCAATTGAAGCCACCATTGAACCATAACCTACTTGAGAAGCGTTTCCACCACCCATGTTCTCGTTGGCATTAGAAGAACCTGTCATTGTTTGATAGAAAACATCTTTAAACGTTGCTCTTGAAGATTTAAAACCATATGTATTAACGTTTGCGATATTATTACCTATTACGTCCATTTTAGTTTGGTGTGTTTTTAGTCCTGCAACACCTGAATATAATGCTCTTAACATGTATGTACTTCCTTTCAATAACCGTAGTACTTATTCTTCATAATTAAGAATTAGTACGAACTCATCAGTCAGTCAAAGTTCATAGCTCCCTTAAAAGGTCCAGCTATATTATTACGGTTCCGTCTATATTTGTGAATACGTTATTTTGCATTTCATTTCCCTTTAAAGCAGTCACTACTGTATTACTTGTTGTATTTACAATAAACATTGTATCACCATTTAGAATTAGTGCATCTTTTACGCCTTTTTCTCTTGCCTTACTAATTGCGTCATTTAATTTTCCCAACATTGGAGCTGAAACATCAATTTGTCTATCATAGACACGTTGTTGTGCATGTTTAGAAAAAGTAACTTGACTTTTTGTTTGCAATTTTTGCTCAAGTAATGTTTTAAAATCTACATTTTGCCCTTGTCCTTGATTATTAACGCTTTTAGCTGCGTGATTATTAAATGTTATTGTACGACTAATATTAATAATATTTCTATTAACATCTAAATTGTTCATAATACCTCTTCTTCCTTAGAATTTGCTTTGTTTATACCTTTTCCTCAGATGGTGGATCTACCTCAGGTTTTGTTGTTGAATTCGGATCAAGTACTTCCATGATAGATGACATATCATATTCTTTACCATTAACCATAATTGAACAAGCACCACTCATAAACTTGACATTGCTTACTACTCCTGTATCCGTTACCATTTCACCTTTTTTATCCATTGAAGCAACAATAACTTTTTTTCCAATCATAGATGCACCATATTGAGCGTATGTAAGCTCTGTTAACGTCTGCATTGCCTGTAATGATGTAAACTGTGCCATTTGAGCAATGAACTCTGTATCAGTGGAAGGATTCATTACATCTTGGTTAGATAGTTGCGCAGTTAATAAATTTAAGAAGTCTTGCATGTCTAAAGATGTACCATCTTTTTTTTGAGTTGAGTCAGCACTTGAAGACTTACCAACTAAATCAGTTTGCCCTGCACGTTGTTGTGATAATGCTTTGCCATATGAATTTATCTCCATTTTTTCGCCTCCTAAACTACTACTCTGTTTATTCTTGAATTCATATTAAGTTGTTTCAAAGCTGACATAAAATCAATCATATCCACTTCATCATTTTCCTTAGTTTCATTTAACTGAGCTTCATGTTGTTGCCTTTGTCTACTAGAATCTTGTTTTTGAGACTCTTGTTGCGTATAGTTTTGTTGCATAGACTCATTTTGATTTGAAGCGACTACATGAGTTGTACTATTCGTTGATGCTTGGACAAGTTCCTTGATTTCAGATGCATTGGCTAATAATAAATTTTGTGTTTTTGGATTCTGAGCTATCAATTCAACTGTAAGTATGCCATTTTGTGCAACAAGTTTAACCGATACCTTACCTAAATTCTCAGGTGAAAGGTGCATTATAAACTCAGATTTTCCATTGTTAAGATTTGTCTTAACGTTTTGTGCAATCTGTTGGCTTGGTGAAACATCAAGTTTTGATGATGCATCTGTAATCTTAACAAAAGTTATGTTCTTTGAAAACTCACCTTGACTTTGAATGTCCCTTCCGGTCTCATTTGTTTTACTTTTAATTCCAACTGTTTCTTCAATTAACAATTTCTCTACAGAACCCGTTACTTCTTCGTTATGTGTAGATACATTGTATTCTTTAACTAGATTAACTTTTTCACCTAAAATATTAGTATTATCTTGTTGTAAAATCTCTGGTTCATCTTGCTTAATTGGAATTGACTTCAAGCTGTTATTAACTGCTACTTGCTCTACAGTTTCATTGTGAGTTAAATCGACTTGAGTTGTACCTTTTAAAGTATTAATATCGTCATTAAACTTATTAACTGTCTGACTAATACTTTGTTGTGTGTTATTTACTATAACATCTGATGCAACAAGTGTCTGTGTAACTGGTTGTTGTGTTAAATTCGCTTGTTGTGCATTATTTAAAGCTTGTCCTCCATTATTTACTGAATTATTTACTGCTATATTTTCGGCTTTAATTATCGGTGCATTCTCTGTGGGAACATCTGGTTTTACTGTTTGAACAATCTCCACAACTGGAATTTCAGTTGGCATTACATTCTGATTAATAGCACAAAGCATTGCTTGAATATTATCTGAGTCAGATTTTTCTGTCGGCTTATTTTCTTCGGGAGTTTGCGTCTTACATTCAGTCACTTTGCTACTCTCAAGTTTCTTGTTTAACTTGTCTGCAAAACTAATTTTAGGTGCTTCCTCCTTTTTGCTGACT
>DAMDCT010000096.1:7371-9600 GCA_032091455.1 Oscillospiraceae bacterium
GACTTTTTCCTTAACAGGTGGTTTAGTTTGCTGTATTGGATTAATTATCATTATATTTTTCACCTCCTTATTTTTACTCAATATTTATATCTTAAGGTAAAAGCCTAATGGCTATTACTCTTATGACCACTAAATAGCCATTAAATTACTCATAAACTCATCAAGCTCAATTTCAGTTGCCTTTTGAACTGATTTTTGATATTCGTCATATTGCCTTTGCTTTAGCTTATCAAGACTCGCAATTTCAATGTTAACACTAATTATTTCTTTTTGTTTTTGCTCAATTTTGACTATTATCTTTTGCTTTTCATTCATTCGTTGCTTTATTTTTTCGTTTATTTCACCCATATATATTTTATATACACTTATATCACCTGATGAAATACCCTTACTCATATGTTGTTTAAGTTTTATATTTGTATTTTTATAAACTTCCTCTAATTGCTTTATTACTAATTCAATTTCACTAAGCTGGTGTTGTACTATAACCAATTCATTTTTCAATACATCAAGTGATTGACTTCTAAAGTTTAATACCTTTTGCAGTGAAAAGGAAAACTTCTTCATATATCATAACCTCACTTTCAGTAATTAAATATTATTCATCAGCTCAAGCGTTTCTTCAAATGAAAATGATTCATTTGTACGTTGCATTAGGAAACTATTTATTATATCTATTTTATTAATTGCTTCATCAAGCTTTTTATTAACCCCAGCCTTGTATGCTCCAATAGAAATTAAGTCATAATTTTGATAATAAGTTGAGAGCATGTCCCTAATCTTTGCTGCATTTTGTTTATGCTCCTCACTTGCAATATCCGACATAAGCCTTGATATACTTGAATTTACATCAATTGCTGGAAAATGATTCCTGTGAGCTAGTGTTCGAGAAAGTACAATATGCCCATCCAATATACCTCTCACTGTATCTGATATTGGCTCATTAGTGTCATCGCCTTCTACCAAAACAGTATAAATCCCTGTAATTGAACCTGTTTTGAAGTTCCCACTTCTTTCTAGAAGCTTTGGAAGTTCTGCATATATTGATGGGGTATATCCCCTTGCTATTGGAGGTTCACCAGTTGCTAGTCCTATTTCTCTTTGCGCCATTGCGAAACGTGTTAATGAATCCATCATCAGCAATACATCTTTGCCATTATCTCTAAAATACTCAGCAATGGTAGTTGCAACTGAAGCACATTTTGCTCTTAGCATAGCCGGTTGGTCGGATGTTGCTACTACTAGTACAGACCTAGCTAACCCTTCTGCACCTAAGTCTTTTTCAATGAACTCCTTAACCTCACGGCCTCTTTCACCTACAAGTGCAATTACATTTACATCGGATTTTATATTTTTTGCAATCATGCCCATTAATGTACTTTTGCCGACGCCACTTCCTGCAAAGATACCCATCCTTTGACCCTTACCAATTGTCATCATGCCATCAATTGCTTTTATGCCGTAACTCATATATGAGTCAATTCTTGGTCTGTCTAGAGGGTTTGTGTACGTATTATCAACATGGTAATACGATGGATTTTCAAATTCTCCTAATCCATCAATTGGATTACCCATTGCATCAATTGTTCTTCCAATCAAGAAATCTCCAACAGGCACTTTGAGTCTATTTTTTGTAGGCTTTACTAAGCTTCCAGGACCCACACCCCTTATGTCGTCATAAACCATAAGTAGTATTTTATCATCTCTAAACCCAACAACCTCTGCGAGAATATCTTTACTATTGTCAACTGCTTGAATATAACAAATCTCTCCAACGCTTGCTGTTAGCCCACTTGCTTCAATCATCATTCCAACAATACTTTTAACTTTGCCCATTCGAGTGATTGGGTCAATTTGTGATAAGAGCCTGTGTGTATCTTTAAAATTCATATATTCACCAATTTCCAATGATTTGTTGTAATCCAGATATATATTTATATTATTTACTACCCTTGTTCCATTAAAGCGTTATGAATATTATTTAGCTGTGTATTAACACCAGCGTCAATAACCCCTATTGGCGTTTCAATTATGCAATCTTCATCATTCATGTTGCAATCTGCAACTATTTTTACATCATCTGATATTCCATATAAATTATTAGTCAACTCGCAACTGTCACTTGTTAATAACCTGTGATTGTTTTGAGATACTATTACACGTAGTTGCCCTTGATTTTTCAACGATTGAGCAGCATTCAAAATGATATTTTGAAGAGTTTCTGGATGA
>DAMDCT010000097.1:0-9446 GCA_032091455.1 Oscillospiraceae bacterium
TCATTAGTACAAATATAAAAGAATTCCTAAAGTGACAAATAAAAATATAAAGACAATAGAGATAGATAGATTCTTTTACTTATATAAGGGGAATTTATGAGTAATATTATAACAAAAGGTCATTACATAAGTAGTAATGGCATTGATACAATTGCGTACTATGAGTATAAATCTCAAACTCCACCTGTTGCAATTATTCAATTGTCACATGGTATGTGTGGATATTTTGAAAGGTATAAACATTTAATTGAATTTTTGGTTTCACACAATATACTTGTTTGCGGAAATGATCATCTTGGTCATGGTAATTCAGTTAAATCCAAACTCAACTTAGGCTATTTTTCATTAAAAGATGGTTTTAAACATTTATCTGAAGATTTATATAAGCTAACAACACTTATGAAAAAGAAGTATCCACAAACACCCTATTTTTTGTTGGGTGATGGAATGGGTTCTTCTGTTGTAAGAACATATCTAACAAAGTACAGCAAAAATGTTGATGGTTCAATTATTATTGGAACAACGGGAACAAACCCATTCAGTAAGTCAGACATTACAGCTACTAATTTTACTTATTCATTAAAAGGGGAAAAATATCGCAGTAAATTTATTAATAAACTTGTTTTTGGTAAGTACAATGATAGTTATGGAGATAAAAAAACTGAATTTGATTGGCTTTCAACAGACAAGCGTGCTGTAAGTAAATTTATAAGCGACCCTTATTGTAACTTTATTTTTACAACAAGTGCATTTAAAGATTTAATAAATCTTGCGTCTTTCGTTACATCACAAGAATGTATTAAACAGACTCCAAAAAGCCTACCAATCTATATCATGAGTGGTAATGATGATCCAGTTGGTGATTATGGTGATGGTGTAACTTCGTTTTATAATTCATTAAAACAAGTGGGCTTTGATGATGTTGACATCAAACTTTATCAAAATTGCCGTCATGAAATTTTAAATGAAATAAATTATGAAGAAGTATTTGATGATATTTTAACTTGGATTAATAATCATATATCAAATTTGGATTAATAATCATATATCAAATTAAGTTTATACGTATAATAAAAACATCGCCAATTAAGGCGATGCTTTTTATTTGTCTGATAATTTAATTATTCAGCTTTTGGAGCGCCAACAGGACAAACGCCTTCACAAGCTCCGCAATCGATACAAGTAGCAGCATCAATCACATATTTGTCGTCACCAGCAGAAATAGCTGATACAGGACACTCAGCCTCACAAGCACCACAATTGATGCATTCATCGCTAATACAATATGCCATAGGGGATACACCTCCTTAAAATTCTATATTATATATTATCACTTTTCCAGTAAAAATGCAAGGTATTTTTATTAGATGTTTATTCTATTTATTCTAATCCAGATAATGCTGCAATTTCATCACGATCAAGTTTAATTTGTGCATCTTTAATTAGTATAACCTCTTCTTTTTTGTATACTCTTGGAGGTGCATCAACATTATTATCTAATCTAACGTGTAAATTTCCAGTTAATAAATTAGCATCAACTACCACACCTTTTCCTTCAGCAGTCTTAACATATGCACCCGTCTTTGGAGTTATGCTTAATAGCTCCTCATATACATCCTGCTCATATTTTAAGCAACACATAAGTCTTCCACATGTTCCGCTTATTTTTGTTGGATTTAATGATAATCCTTGTTCCTTTGCCATTTTTATTGACACAGGTTGAAACTCGCCTAAAAATGTTGAACAGCAAAATGGTCTACCACATACGCCTAGACCACCAAGCATTTTTGATTCATCACGCACACCAATTTGTCTAAGCTCAATTCTAGTTCTGAAAATTGACGCTAAATCCTTTACAAGTTCTCTAAAATCAACTCTTCCATCTGCTGTAAAATAAAATAATATCTTATTATTGTCAAATGTATATTCAACATCTACAAGTTTCATAACAAGGTTATGTTTTTCAATTTTTTGCTGACATATTGCAAAGGCTTCCTTTTCCTTTTGATTGTTAACTTCAACAGTCTTTAAATCCTGCTCAGTAGCAACTCTCATAACTGGTTTTAAAGGAGCAACAATATCCTCTGGCTTTACTTCACGATTTTGTAGCACTACATCGCCACATTCAATGCCCCTTGCAGTTTCAACTATTACTTTTTGTCCGGCTTCAAGCTGATTACCTTGTGGATCAAAATAATATACTTTACCTACATTTTTAAATCTTACACCTATTACCTCTGCCATATTCACCTTCTTTTCTCCAACGACACTTAAATTTTTCCACTGCACTTATGCTTATATTCACATATATTGTCGCTGGAAATACATGTGGAATAGTCAACTATAAATTAACTATCAAATAATTGCTTATGCAATAATTGTAATTATACTAGCACAAAGCCAATTTGTCAAAATTCCTAGATTTACGTTTGATTCAATACGTTCTACTGCTTTTTGCATTAATAAAACTAGTTGTTCACATTGACTTAATGTAATTTTAAAAGCAAAAGATTTTTGAATCTCATTGCTTATTTTCACTGTATTAAGCTTATGCATAACTGCATTTCTTATTGCAACTAAAAGCTCTTCTATGACATCATTCATCATCTGACGATCATTTTTAACTTTTACAAGTGCTTTAAGTATATCATACTCATTAATATTTATTATGCCATTTAGAACATCATTTTTGATATTCTGTATTTCATTGTAATTTTCATTATTTAGTATATCTAATGCCTTGCCAAGAATACCATTAGACTGCTCTGCCGCATTTCTAATTTCTATTTCGTCTTTATCTGGTTCTAATTCATTGAGTGCCTCTATACACTCATCTAAACTTAGTGGATAAACCGCATAAGGTATGCAACGTGATAGTATAGTCTGTGGCAATACTGATTTTGATGAAGCAGTCAATATAAACATAGCCGTTGCTGGTGGCTCTTCAAGCACCTTTAAAAGCGCATTAAACGCACCAATTGACATATTCTCAGCATTTGGAATTATATATACTTTATAATCACTTTCGTTTGGTTTGATATATGCATCCTGCCTAATTTCACGAATAGTGTCAATATGGATTGAGTTCTTTGCATTTTTGCTTTCAAGAATATAAAGGTCTGGATGGTTGTCCGATACAAATTTTTTACAACTCGAGCAGTTATAACAAGGTTTATTTTCTCCTTTGCATAAAACTCCCATTGCTAGATATTTGGCAAGTGTCTTTTTACCTATACCCTTATTACCATAAAACAAATAAGCATGACACAAATGCCCACTATTAATTGAACTAGTGAGCATATTATGCAACGCTTTATTTGAATAAAATTTATTTTTAATTACTTGCATTAGATTTTTTCAAATCTTTCTACATTACTTACGAACACTGTTGCTCCACCAACTGTAACTTCTACAGGGTAAGGAGTATATCCACCCATGCCATATGCCGCTGGTGATGGTACCATTTGAGAACGTTTTTTGCTCTTTTGTGATATTATATTAATTGCTTCATCTACTCTATCATCATCAGTACAAATCATAAAAGTAGTGTTACCTGCCATTAAAAATCCACCTGTAGAGGATAATTTAGTTGCAAAAAATCCAACCTTTGTCAATGCTGTAGACACAGCAGAACTGTCATCATTACTAACAATCGCATAAATAAGTTTCATAGAATGCCACCATTTCTCCAATGACGCAATTATATACTTTACACTTATCATTAGTCATTGGATAGTGATAAGTGATTAAAAACATTTTAGCCTATGTATCAAGTTATTATACAGCTTTTAACACCATTATTCTACCACATTTATTGTTAAAATGCTACTTTTTTTTAAAAGAATTTGAGTTTGTTTATCTATGACTTCACCTGGTATTATTATTGGTACTCCAGGCGGACATTTTATTTTTGCCTGTGCCGCAATACACCCAAGAGCATTGTCAATTAAAACCTCTCTCTTTTTTCCTAAAAGTGCTTTTCTTATACTAATTTCGCTTTTTGGTATTGTGTACTTTAATGATTGCGAGATAATAGGTTTATCTATATTAATATTAATTAATGCATTTTTAATTCTATTTATATCCTTAACTGTGTTGTATGGGGAAATCATTAGAACAACGTGCTGTGAGGACACGTATTCAGGTTCAATCATATAATTTTTAAAATGCAACTTTAATTGTTCACCTGTAAGACCAACTTGAAATGCATTAAAAGTTAATTTTGTTATATCATGATTTTCACTAATTGATGTAAAGCCCTTTTCTAAAGCAATCTTTTCTGTTTGTTCAACAGTTTTTTGAAGTTTATCAAAGTCTTTCAATGCATTTTCGGCAAGATATTTATTATTTAAATCCAACGACATTAAAATAAGATAAGACGGACTTGTTGAGCCGAACATAAGCATTGCTGTTTTTACTTGCTGTTTTGTAATAATACTTTTTTTACTTACATGTAGGTATGCTCCCCCTGTTAGCACTGGTAAAGTTTTATGAGCACTATCACAGCAAATAGTCGCACCTAATGTAATTGGGTGAATATCATTTTGCATGAATTTAAGATGTGCGCCGTGTGCATTATCCACTACAAGAGGTATATTGTGTTTGTCGCAAACTTTTGCAATTTCTTTAACATTGCTGATACATCCTAGATAGTCTGGCGAAGTAATATAAACTGCCTTTGCAAGTGGACACTTTTCAATTGCCTTTTGAATTGAAACAGGGGTGATTTCCCCACTTACCAAAAAGCTATCATTAAATTCAGGCAATACAAAATAAGGTGTAATATTTAATAATGCACAGGTGTTTATAAATGAACTATGCACATTTCTAGCGGCAATAATAGTATCCCCATCACTTGCTACAAGATTAATCATTGCTTGAATGCAAAGAGTTGAGCCACCTGCTGAAAATGACGTATGCTTTGTACCATACAGACTTGATGTGTTATTTTCAGACTGAGCAATGATGCCCTCTGCTTCATACAGCTCATCTGCACCAGTTATCTCAGTAACATCATATGCTGTGATTGAATTAATTGGGAAACTTAAATTTTCATTTTTATCATTAGATAGGTTTGCGCCTTTATGTGGGTCAAAAAGACTTGCGCCTTTATGACCCGGCATATGCAAACGAGAATAGTCTGAGTTTATATTATTTAATAGAAAATCATATATTGGTGTATTCATTTTCATCGCCCTTTCATGGAATAGATATATTTTAAGTTTACAGCATTTCATGTTAACAAGTCAAATATTATATAATTAAATTATCCCTTTAAAACATCATTTCATATAATTTTTGCTTGCAACAGATGTTATAAAAATGTTATACTATTGTTTAGGGAGTTGAAACGATGATAAAACAAATTTGGACAATAAGAAGTGTTACAAAGCTTTTTGATGGGCTTACATTTGCAATTACACTTTTCATGCTTGGATACACGATACTAAATATTCTTGTTTTACCGAGTGAAGTGTCCTATAAAAACATTAGTTCTGGTGACATAATTGCACATTACTCAAAATTTATACTTTTAATTTTGCCTGTTATTTCAACTTTTATATGTATAGTTCTTCATACTATTGGAACAAAGGTTAAAAATTTAATTGTAAATGCCAAATTAACTAATAGAATAATTGTTGGTAACTTAAAAATCAAATATGAAAGTTTAATAGGCTTTAATTTTATTCTAGCTTTAACATTTTTCTTTACACAGCTTAATTTATTAAATAGCGCAAAAGAAATAGCTGGATTTTCTCCAATTATAATTGTTGCTTGTATTATTGGCTTGATTGTATTTGGGATTTATCAAATTACCAGATTAATAAAAGCAAAACAATAAAATAAGTTCGAAAGGTATGGTCATAATTATGGAATATATTCAAGGAAACTATCGTATTTCTAAAAAACAAAACATTGCGATAAACTGCTATGATTTTACTATAGAGTGTCCTGAAATTGCTAAGATTGCACAAGCAGGCCAATTTGCTCATGTTAAAGTAAATGGATTTACATTAAGACGTCCCATTTCAATCTGTGAAGTTGACCGTGAAAACGGCACAATTCGTATTGTATTTGAAGTCCGTGGTGAAGGCACTAAGGTTATGGCTGACTTAAATGTCAACACACTAATTGATATTATTGCCCCTCTTGGTAAAGGATTTTCATTACTAGATAAAAGCAAAAAAGCAATTGTTATTGGCGGCGGAATCGGTGTTCCACCTATGCTTGAAGTTGCTAAACACTATGCGCAAAATGCAACTGCAATTATTGGCTTTCGCTCTGCAAATGCAGTTATACTTAATGATGATTTTAAAAATGTACAAGCTAATGTTATGCTATGCACAGATGATGGAACTATGGGACAAAAAGGTTATGTCACATCTTCACTTACCAATAGGCTTGAAAATGGTGATGCTGATATAATATATGCTTGTGGACCACACATGATGTTAAAGGGTATCATTGAGCTTGCAGAAAAATATAACATTCGTTGTGAAGTATCTTTAGAGGAACGTATGGCATGTGGAGTTGGTGCTTGCTTAGGATGTGCTTGTAAGACTGTTAAAGACGGTAATGAATACTTTGCACACGTTTGTAAAGATGGACCTGTGTTTGATGCTAAGGAGGTTATACTATAATGGCTGACTTATCAATAAACATGGCTGGAGTTTTGTTTAAAAACCCAATTATACCTGCCTCGGGAGCATTTGGTTTTGGACGAGAATATGAAAAATTCTATCCACTTTCTTCTTTAGGTGGTATTTCTGTAAAGGGAATGACATTAAACCAAAAGGACGGCAACCCTCCCCCTCGTATTGCAGAAACTCCATCAGGTATGCTTAATTCAGTTGGATTGCAAAACCCTGGTATTAACTATTTTTTAGAACATGAACTCCCTAATCTTGCGACAAAAGATACTGTGATTATTGCAAATGTTGCTGGCTCTACTGTTGAAGATTGCGTTGAAATAGCAAAACGCATTGAAGGCAGTGCCGTTAATATGATAGAATTAAACATATCTTGTCCTAATGTAAAAGAGGGTGGTGTTGCATTTGGCGTAAATCCTACAAGTGCACACGATATAACTCAAGCTGTAAGAAATGCAACGACTAAGCCCCTTATGGTTAAGCTTTCCCCTAACGTTACAAGCATTGTCGATATTGCAAAAGCTGTTGAAGCTGGCGGTGCTGATTGCGTTTCACTAATCAATACACTACTTGGTATGAAAATTGACATTAACACTTTTAGACCTGTACTCAAAAACAACGTTGGTGGTTTATCTGGTAGTGCAGTTTTCCCTGTTGCTGTACGTATGGTATGGCAAGTAGCGAATGCTGTTAGCATACCTGTTTGCGGTATGGGTGGCGTTACGACGTGGCAAGACGCTGTTGAAATTATGCTTGCTGGTGCAAGTTGTGTTCAAGTAGGTGCAGCATTATTTTCTAATCCATATGCACCAATTGAAATAATAAATGGTTTAAATAATTATTTAGATAAAAATAATATTAAAAATGCTAGTGATATTATTGGCAAGGTTCAACCTTGGTAATACTTTTATTCGAAGCTAGTATAAACAAATCTTAATATACACGTTGTATATTGCATGAAACGCAATATATTAGTTTAAAGGAGTTATAACATGAAGATAATGGCGGTAGATTATGGTGCTTCAAGAACAGGACTTGCTGTATGCGACAGGACTGAATTTTTGGCATCTCCAGTTGGTGTAATACATGAAAAAGATTATATGCAAACCATAAATAAAGTAGCAATTGCTACAAAAGAGTACGATGTAAAAGAAGTTGTAATTGGATACCCTAAAAACATGGATGGAAGTATTGGCGAAAAAGCAAAAAAATGCGAAGACTTTGCTGAAAAGCTTCAACAAATTATAGAAATACCCGTTAGACTTTGGGACGAACGACAAACCACTATGCAGGCTGCTAACTATTTAAATGAGATAAATGTTCGTGGCAAAAAACGTAAAGACGTTATTGATGAAGTCGCTGCAACAATAATTCTTGAAAGCTATCTTGCTTTTAGAAAAAACAGTGAAGTATAAAATCTAAATTAGTTAAGTATCTAAGTAAGCATAACTATAAATAATATCTTTAAGGAGGTAAAAACTAATGTTAGCAATTTCTGAAAAATACATTGGCTCTTTATGTGAAATAAAGACAGTAGAAAACAAACTTTTATCTACTGGTTTTATTGATCAAGTGACTGATGATTATGTTGAAATTAAGTATCGTGATGATGTTAAACTATTGCTTACACCGAATATTTTTGTAAAAGTTAGTGTATTCAATGAAAAGTTAGGTTTTAAGGTCCTTGTAGGAAAGGTTTATGTTGGGACAAATGACTTTATTAGAATTGTTGAAATTATTTCTCTTATGGACTTTGAAAAAAGAGATTTTTTCAGAATAAATATTTATGAGCACGCAACATTATATATTAAGCCTATTACTGTTGAGGAAACACATTATACAAAGGATCCAGCTATTGCTGTTTGTTTAAGTAATATCAGTTTATGTGGTGTATATTTTAAATCAATCGAGAGATTCAGGCAAGGAGATAAATTATATCTATTGCTTGAACTTTCAAGTGGGAAAGTGATATTTCCATGTATCGTACATAGAATTTGTGAAGAGGACGATGATGTATTGGGATATGGGTGTGAGTTTATTGACTATAGCCAAAAACAAAGCGATGATTTGTATAGATTTATTTATGAAAAGCAAGTAGAGTTTTTAAAAATTGGTCAAGAAAAATAACTTATGCTAATAAATATATCTCCTGTAACAATGAGTACAGGAGATTTACTTATTATCATAAGTTTAAATATCATAATAAGAATGTTGGTGATATTTTACTTTAAAATTAGTAAAATTCTAGATTATATTAGGAATGCTTGCATTTATTATTATAATTAAATATTATAGAGATAGAGATAAAAATAGTTATTTAAATAAAAATAGATAATTATATTAAGTGGGGATATAAATATGTATATTACATCATGGCCGAAAGAATTAGAATCTGGTAATGACTTAATTGATAAACAGCATAAAGAATTTTTTAGAGCTATAAATAAATTTTACATTAAATACAAATTTATCCAAGGTAGGACAGCTACTAAGGAATGTTTAAATTTCCTTGATAATTATACGCTTTATCATTTTCAACTTGAAGAAGCCTTTCAAAGAGAAAGTAAGTTTGATAACAGAAACGAGCATGAAGCGAAACATAAAATGTTAGCAATTGAACTAAAAAAGTTGTCACTTGATTTGAAGTCTACTGATTTTTCAGATAATTCAGTTGAAGAATTTCATTACTTTATTACAAAATGGCTTAAACATCATGTTTTGAAAGATGATATAAAATTCAGCAAATATTATTTCAAAGTACTATCGAAAAATACTTATAATAATTAAATATTACTT
>DAMDCT010000098.1:0-999 GCA_032091455.1 Oscillospiraceae bacterium
ATTTCTGCCTTGCTTGGAACTGTAACACCGTTTTGCTCTTGCTCGTCAATTCCTCTTTTCATGGGATTTACAAGTGCAGGGTTACCTCTTGGCGTAACTTTTTCATTTTTAATTTCTTCCCCAATGGTTGACCTTGGTTCTCTCGTGCTATTGATGAGCATCTTTGGTTGGCGAGTGGCAGTGCTATATGTCATTTTTGGCTTGATAATAGCAGTAGTAGGCGGATCACTTATTGAAAAACTACATATGCAGAAATATGTAGAGGGTTTCATTATGAATGCTTCAAGCGTAGATATTGAGAACACAGAACTTACACAAAAAGATCGTTATACATTTGCAAAAGACCAAGTTGCTTCTACCTTTAAAAAAGTGTTCCCATACATTCTTATAGGTGTTGGTATTGGTGCTATTATTCACAACTGGATTCCAGAAGCTTGGATTGAAATGGTTCTTGGTTCGAACAATCCGTTTGGTGTTGTACTTGCAACTTTGCTTGGAATTCCTATGTATGCAGATATTTTCGGCACAATTCCAGTTGCAGAAGCTCTGCTGTTCAAGGGGGCACAACTTGGCACAGTGCTTTCCTTTATGATGGCAGTAACAACTCTTTCACTACCATCTATGATAATGCTTCGTAAAGCTGTAAAACCAAAGTTACTAGCTACGTTTATTGCTATATGTACAGTAGGTATTATTCTGGTAGGATATTTGTTCAACGCTATACAATTCTTATTTGTATAAAAATTAGGAGGAAAAGAAAATGGCTAAAAGTTGGTACCCTGTAATTGATTATTCTAAGTGCATTGAATGTGGGCTATGCGTGACAAAATGCCCACATAATGTGTACGACAAAGCGAAGGAACCATCCCCGGTAGTTGTAAGATCAAATGATTGCGTTGACCATTGCCACGGTTGTGGAAACCGTTGTCCTGTTGGTGCTATCACATATATTGGTGATGATACTGGTTGGATACCTCCAAACAAAAAGCAGGAAGAAAA
>DAMDCT010000098.1:1009-4194 GCA_032091455.1 Oscillospiraceae bacterium
GCTGCGGTAGCGAATGTTTTAGCAAAAAAGTGCTTGTAGAATATCTTTACCTTGATCTGAAAACTTGTGATCGTTGTATTGGAACGGATATAGTTTTAGATCAGGTGGTTGTTATGCTAAAGCCTGTGTTGGAGCTATGCGGATATGATTTTGAATATAAAAAATTCGAAATGGAAACATCTGAGATAGCAGAACAATACAAGTTTCTTTCCTCACCTACGATTCGTGTGAATGGTCATGACATCTGTCAATCTGTCGCAGAGAATAGCTGCGGTTGCTGTAGTGACATAAGTGGAACCGATGTAAACTGCCGAGTGTTTGAGTATAACGGGGAACACTATGAGGTGCTCCCGAAAGAAATGCTTGCTGAAGCCATCTTAAATTCAGTATTTGGGCAGGTTGAACCTTACTATTCCTGCGGAGAGTATGAATTACCTGAAAATCTAAAGGAATTCTATGAAGGAAAGAAAAACAAATCTAGTTGCTCTTGTGGAGGTAATTGCTGCTGATGGATAAGAAAAATATAGATAAGAAAAAGTTATTAGCTAAAATACTTGTTCCGATATTGATTGCGGTGACACTTACAATAATATGGATAGTAAAAACACATCCGACACCTACTCCCATTGACGAACAAACAGGAAATGTTGCGGACTTTGTGCTCGAGGCAACTTCAATTGATCTTGATATACTGAAGGAATACAATATGCCTATTGTCATTGACTTTGGAGCGGATTCCTGTATTCCATGCAAGGAAATGGCCCCTGTACTAAAAACATTAAACGCGGAAATGCAGGGAAAAGCTATAATCAAATTTTTAGATGTTTGGAAATATGGAGAGGCAGCAAGTTATTCCAACGCAAGTTTTTTATACGTCAGATGGTAAGCCATTTACGCCTAGCGAAAGTTTTGCACAGGAAATACAATTTGATATGTACTCTCATAAAGAAACAGGTGAACATCTTTTTACAGTTCATCAAGGAGGATTAACTGAAGCGCAGATGCGGAAAATCTTTGCTGAAATGGGGGTAGAATAATGAATGACCTACTAAAACAGTTGTCTACACTCATACAGGAAAGTATTTGGCTTGCCCCAGTACTCGTACTTGTAGCTGGAATACTTACATCCTTTACTCCATGTGCCTTATCAAGTATACCACTTGTTGTAGGTTATGTCGGTGGTACAGGACAAAAGGATACCAAACGAGCATTTCGATTGTCGTTAACGTTTGCTCTAGGCTCAGCTGTTACTTTTACTACACTTGGAGTTATTGCATCAGCTGCTGGGAAATTAATGGGAACAAGTGCAAGTTGGTGGTATATCATTCTTGGTATCCTTATGGTGTTAATGGCATTGCAAACTTGGGGAATATTTGAAATTATTCCATCAAGCTATCTAATATCTAAAAATACTAAAAAAGGATATGTCGGAGCACTTATTGCAGGAATACTTGGTGGTGTTTTCTCTTCGCCTTGTTCTACACCTGTGTTAATTGCTTTACTTGCAATTGTTGCAGGGAAAGGAAGCATTCTTTGGGGAATACTATTATTGCTAATCTATTCTATTGGACACGGTATTCTTGCAGTTGTTGCAGGAACATCTGTAGGTTTTGTGCAAAAGTTGTCACGAAGTGAAAAGTATGGCAGACTTAGTACGGTTTTAAGAATTGTAATGGGATTACTTATATTGATTATTGGTTTTTATATGTTTTATCTTGGATTTTAAATAATATTAGAGGAGAATTATTATGAACTTATTTGGAAAGAAGAAAGAAGAAAAGAAAGATGGTTGCTGCTGTGGCGGTAACTGCAATGCTCAAACAATGGCACAAGCTGAAACTACAAAGGTAGAAGGTGCAAGTATAAAAATTCTTGGAAGTGGTTGTGCAAAATGCAATCAACTTGAAGCTAACACTAAAGAAGCGCTCATACAACTTGGCATGGACACAAAGATGGATCATGTTACTGATTTTGCCCAAATTGCTTCATTTGGAGTTATGACTACACCAGCACTTGTTGTTGATGGTAAGGTTGTTGCTTATGGTAAGGTATTAAAAACAGAGGAAGTAGTTAAGATACTTCAAAAGGTTAGATAATGTAACAACCTTAACAGAATTTTAAATCCTTTTTAGGTGTTTTAATGTAGAGGAGCGCTTATGTTTACTTATGTTTTATATGGTCTTGCAGGTACGGGTCTTGTAATATCTTTTTTTAAAGACCGGAATAAGACCAAAATGGCACTGAAAAAGGCATGGAAATCTTTTGAAAACATCTTGCCTCAATTTCTATCCATTTTAATTATTATCGGTCTTGCTCTTGCTATATTGAGTCCGGAGACAATTACAAATATTCTCGGGACACGCTCGGGAATCTGGGGCGTGATAGGGGCGGCAATTATAGGGTCTATTACACTGATACCTGGATTTGTTGCATTTCCGTTGGCAGCGGCACTTTTGAAAAACGGTGCGGGATATATGCAAATCGCAGCGTTTGTTTCTACGCTTATGATGGTTGGGATTGTTACGCTACCACTTGAAATAAAAACATTTGGTAAGCGTGCAACAATTATACGAAATATTTCGGCATTCGCTTTTTCACTGATTGCCGCATTTGTGATTGGAGTTGTGCTGAAATGAAATCTTTTTTAAAGAGGTACAAAGTATTTCTTATTTTGGTTATTGTTAACATTGTAGTGGGATTTGCTTTGCCAGAAATCGGGTTAAAATCACTCAACCTCACTAAGCAGAACTTCATTGAGATGATATCGGTTATCCCTCCAATTTTTATACTTCTGGGACTACTGGACGTATGGGTTGACCGAGCTACCATGATGAAGTATACAGGTAAAAATTCCGGATTAAAAGGGGTTTTGATTGCTTTCTTGCTGGGTTCTGCTGCCGCTGGACCACTATATGCGGCGTTTCCAATCGCAGGAGTAATGCTTAAAAAGGGTAGCAGCTTGTTTAATGTGTTTATATTTATTGGTGCATGGTCGACGACAAAAATACCGATGCTGACTTTTGAAGCGGTAAGTTTAGGACTTACTTTTATGTTAACCCGACTGGTGCTCAGCATCATAGGTATTCTAATTATTGCAGTAACTACTGAGAAGGTACTTAATGAGAAACAGCAAAAAGAGATATATGAACTCAATCAAGAGTAAGGAGGCGAAGTAATGAAAAATC
>DAMDCT010000098.1:4204-9309 GCA_032091455.1 Oscillospiraceae bacterium
ATAGGAATTTTTGAAAAATATCTTACACTATGGGTTGTAATATGTATGGTTGTAGGTGTGCTGATTGGCAAATTTATTCCTGCAATTCCATCTTTGTTAGGGGAATTTGAATATGCAAATGTATCAATTCCAATTGCAATTTTAATTTGGTTAATGATTTATCCAATGATGATGAAAGTGGATTTTAAAAGCATAAAAGATGTTGGGAAAAATCCGAAAGGATTATTTGTGACATGGGTTACTAATTGGTTAATTAAACCGTTTACTATGTTTGGCATAGCATATTTATTTTTCTATGTAATATTTGGTTCATTCATAACTCCTGGTCTTGCGAAAGATTATTTAGCTGGTGCAGTACTTCTTGGTGCGGCTCCATGTACAGCAATGGTTTTTGTATGGAGTCACTTAACAAAAGGAAATCCAGCTTACACTGTAGTTCAAGTAGCAACAAATGACTTAATTATATTAATTGCATTTACTCCTATTGTTGCTTTTTTATTGGGTATTGGTGGAGTGAAAATTCCTTGGAATACTCTAATTTTATCTGTTGTTTTATTTGTTGTAATCCCACTAGTAGGAGGCATTTTAACAAGAAGTATTATAACCAAAAAGAAAGGAATAGAGTATTTTGAAAGATCTTTTATTCCTAAGTTCAATAATGTAACCATTATAGGTTTATTATTAACTTTAATCATTATCTTCTCTTTCCAAGGAAATGTGATTTTAGAAAATCCTTTACACATCATATTAATAGCTGTGCCATTAGTAATTCAAACATTCCTTATCTTCTTTATTGCCTATTTTGCGAGTAAACTCTTAAAGTTGCCTCATAATGTAGCGGCGCCTGCGGGCATGATTGGTGCATCAAACTTTTTTGAGTTATCCGTAGCTGTTGCAATTGCGCTATTTGGTGCACAAAGCCCAGTGGCACTTGCTACTGTTGTGGGTGTATTAGTAGAGGTTCCGGTTATGTTGATTCTTGTGAAAATAGCAAATAGCACGAAAGGATGGTTCAAAAATGAGTAAGCCTAAAGTAGCATTTATATGTGTACACAATTCTTGTAGAAGTCAAATTGCAGAGGCACTAGGAAAGCACATAGCAAGTGATGTGTTTGAAAGTTATTCTGCTGGAACGCAATTAAAACCACAAATTAATCAAGATGCGGTAAGATTAGTGAAAGAACTATACGGTATCGATATGGAGCTAACTCAACGTTCAAAATTATTAGAGGATATTCCTCCTGTGGATATTGTTATAACAATGGGATGTAATGTGGAGTGTCCGTTCTTACCATGCAAACATCGTGAGGACTGGGGATTAGAAGACCCAACTGGGAAAAGTGATGAGGAGTTCATTAAGGTTATTAAACAAATTGAAGAAAACATAATTAAACTGATAAGTTTGAATTTAGAGTTATGATTCATACCCAAAATCAAAAAAAAAGGTTAAAAACAATGTCAAAATTTTTTATGTATGGCACAGAACTACAAGTCAATCACATTGGAATGGGTGTAAGCGAGAAGTAAATTCTATAAGATTAAGAATAAATTATAACAAAAATAAAAATATTATTATTGAATCTCTTTATACAATCTTTATATAACACAGCTAAAGAACAAGGCAATATTTATACCTACTATGCTAAGATTAATTTACCGAAAGGTTAAACTAATTTTTATAGAAGGTGTATGTATGTTATTAATAAATATAAAACACTGATTGTTGCCGGTTGTGGTCGGCTTGGTGCATCCCTTGCCGGAGCTTTATCTAGCAAAGGTTACCACGTGGTGATTATTGACAAATCGTCAGATTCATTTTTGGGGTATTTAAATTATAACAGGGGTATCAACAAAAAAAGAAGCTTTTGCCATTTAAAGGTTATTATACACATTTGTACACATATAGATTTATTTGGGGAGTGATGTATTATGGCAATATGGCAATTAATCTTTAATTTAGTATCAGCAAAATTTCCATATAATAATTGTATTAATATAAAAAATGATTCATTAGAATTGCTTTGCAAAACATTACCTTATAAAAAAAGTTGGACGAATGAAATTGATTTATATGGTGAAATTGATGGTACATGTTTAGAAGTGTTTTATGTAAATTATGCAGTAGACGATATCACGGTAAAACTTGATATAAGAAATCTTCAAAAAAATCATATTATGGCAATATATGAATTTGCAAAAATAAATAACTTGAAAATTTTATTCGAAGAAGTTGTCTATGATTTTAACGCGAATAAAATTATAGACATTATTGAGGGGAGTACAACAAAAAGTTTTCTTCATAATCCTAGAGAATTCTTAAATAAAATTTCTTGTCCTAAAGATCTATAATAAAGAACAAATGAATAAATTTAAGAATGTGTATTTGGTAAAGAATACAATTACATAAAGTGATGTAATCGGAATAGTTGACAGCACAGGTACTACGGTAGTCAACTATACATACGATTATTGGGGTAAAGTAATATCCATATCAGGCTCACTTGCAAGCACAATTGGCGAGATTAATTCTATTCGTTATCTTGGGTATTACTATGATAGTGAGAGTGGATTGTATTATTTACAGAGTAGGTATTATAACACCATAATATTTAAAGTTTATGAAATTATGCAGATTGGGGTACACTCTAATTTTACATTCCCTACGCTACCCTATTTCAGTAAAACTAAAGTTATATATCTAATTAATTTACATAATGCAGTTAAAGTCTAACGTTATTTTTACGTTAGACTTTAACTATGTGCAATAAAAAATATAGGAGGTTTTTACAATGGCAAATATAGCTTATGTAAGAGTATCAACAGTCGAACAGAATGAACAAAGGCAACTAGATGGATTGCAAAAATATAACATTGAAAAATGGTTTACTGAAAAGGTATCAGCTAAAGATACCAACCGCCCACAACTAAATGCAATGCTGGAATACGCTCGTGAGGGTGACACCATCTACATACATGACTTTAGCAGACTAGCAAGAAGTACAACCGACCTATTGAAGATAGTTGAGTTATTGCAGACCAAAGGAATATGCCTTGTAAGCAACAAAGAAAATATTGATACATCTACACCAACAGGAAAATTAATGCTTACCATGATAGGTGCTATCAATGAGTTTGAACGTACTAACCTGCTAGAGCGACAACGAGAAGGAATTGCAATAGCAAAGGCACAAGGTAAATTCAAAGGGCGTAAAGAAATAAGTGTACCCAACTTTGAACAGCATTATAACAGATACAAGCAAAGAGAAGTAAGTAAAGCACAACTAGCAAAGGAACTAGATGTATCAAGACCAACGTTGGATAGGCTGATAAAGGAGATGGAGAGGAAAATATAAATAAGATAAGGAGTATATTATATTTTTGTTGATATATAGGTTAATTGTTTTAATCTTGAAGTGCGACATCATGTCATAGGCAAATAAGGTTAGTGAATAATAATGACAGCAATAATTAAGATTTTATATCTATCATTCATTTGATTAGTTTACAAGGTGGGACATGATGTCGCAGGTAAATAAAGTTAGTGAATAATGTTAAATTATTGCACCATTCGACAGATTGGAGTATAATGGGATTAGTTTAAGTATGTTAAAGGCAAGAATGGGAAGTTGAATAAAAGTTATTTATATTTAGCGTGATATTTATAATAAAAAAGGATAAAATGCTATGATTGAAAATATCATTAAAAAAATTAGAGATATACAAATAAAAAACAAATCTTCAATTATTATAATTGGCATTGATGGTGGTGGAGGTTCTGGTAAAACAACATTAGCAACTAAAATTGCATCAACTATACAGAATGCTCAAATAGTTCATATGGATGATTTTTATAAAAAGAAAGAACACAGAGAAATTGCATCTTTATCAAATGCTCCATCTGGTTATGAATATGATATTGATAGATTAATCAAACAGATTATATTACCAATTTTATTTAATAAAACAGCGTATTATCAAAAATATGATTGGGATAAAGACTGCTTGGGTGATTGCGAGGAAATTAAAACACCATCCATTTTATTAATTGAGGGTTGTTACGCAACAATAAATCAACTTAGACATTATTACCAACTAAATATTTTTGTGGATTGTGATAAAAATCTCCGTCTAAAACGTGGATTAGAGCGTGATGGAGAATCAGCGTTGCATTTTTGGATTAACTGGATGGCTGGTGAAGATAAATACTTTGTTGAACAAAAAATAAAGGAAAGAGCAGATTTTGTTTTAAATGGTGCATTCAAATTATCAATATAATTAGAAACCAATATTTATAAATTTAATACTAATTTACTTACATATCCGATTGGTTTAATTCCAGTCGGATTTTTTGTAGAGGTGGTGGAACAGATAATGCAAGGTGCGACATCATGTCGCAGGTAAATAAAGTTAATTACTACAACTACAAGTTAGGTTGGATATAGCTATTGTTCATTTAATTAAGATAAATATTCAGCTGAAATCTCAATTAGCAACTGGATGTATCAAGACCAACTTTAGATAAATTGATAAAAGAGATGGAGAGGAAAATTTAAATAAAATAAGATATATAGTATATTTTTGTTGATATATGGGTTGATTGGCAGTATAATTATGGGTAGATAATTATACCAAACATTATAGTTCATGAATAGCTGAATACACAGTTTGGCTATAATGCGAAGTTGGAGATGGCTTCTTATAATAGCAATAACGAGAAGTTGACGAAGTTTCATTTAAAAACTAATAAGAAGAAGGTGAGATTATGAAAGCAAAAAATTCAGATTGGTATAAAGATGGATGGTCATTACATATTAAAAATCAATCATGGGTTGAAGATACCGAAAATCAAGTAAATTTTATTGTTAAAACACTTGAATTAACTGGTGGTGAACGTATATTAGATTTAGCTTGCGGTTATGGTCGGCATTCATTATTATTTGCGCAAAAAGGATTTGATGTTACAGGTGTGGATATTACAAAAGATTACATTGATGATGCAATTAAAAATGCAACTGAGCAAAAGTTAAATGTTCAATTTACTCAAGATGATATTCGTAATATAAACTTTGAAAATGAATTTGATGTTGTGTTAAATTTAGCTGATG
>DAMDCT010000099.1:0-1495 GCA_032091455.1 Oscillospiraceae bacterium
CATAAATAAAAAGAATGTTGTTGAGACTGGAACAAGTCCATGTAAAACAAATTGTCCTGCCCATATTTCAGTTCAAGGTTATATTAAGCTTGCTTCTCAAGGAAGATACAAGGAAGCACTTGAACTTATCAAGCATGAAAATCCATTCCCAGCAGTATGTGGACGCATATGCCCAAGAAAATGTGAGTCTGCTTGTACTAGAGGAGATATTGACGAGGCTGTAGCAGTTGATGAAATTAAGAGATTTATTGCTGAACAAGATTTAAAAACAGAAAATCGATACATACCAAAATTAAGACATGAATATGGTAAGAAGATTGCGGTTATTGGTGCTGGTCCTTCTGGACTTTCTTGTGCTTACTACTTAGCTATTGATGGCTACAAAGTAACAGTATTTGAAAAACAAAAAGCACTTGGCGGAATGCTTACACTTGGTATACCATCTTTCAGACTTGAAAAAGAAGTAATTAATGCTGAAATTGATATTTTGAGAGAATTGGGCGTTGAGTTTAAAACAGGTGTTGAGGTCGGAAAAGATATTAGCCTTAATTATTTAAGAAATCAAGGATATGAAGCGTTTTATCTTGCAATTGGTGCTCAAGCAGGCAGAAACCTTGGTATTGAAGGTGAAGATGCAAAAGGCGTTATTACTGGTGTTGATTTCTTACGTGATGTAAACTTAGGTAATGATATAAAACTTGAAGGAAACGTTGTAATAATCGGTGGTGGTAACGTTGCAATAGACGTTGCAAGAACTGCTACAAGAGTTGGCGCTTCAAAAGTTTTATTGTACTGTCTTGAAAGTCAAAAAGAAATGCCTGCTCTTCCTGAAGAAATAGAAGAAGCATTGGCAGAAGATATTGCTATTAACAACTCTTGGGGTCCAAAACGTATTATTACTGAAAACGGCAACGTTGTTGGTGTAGAGTTTAAAAAATGCGTCCGTGTATTTGATGCAAACGGAAAATTCAGTCCTGTATATGACGAGAACGATACAAAAATTGTTAAGGCAGATAGCGTATTGATTTCAGTAGGTCAAGCAATGGATTGGGGCAACTTAATTGAAGATAGCAAGATAGAATTAAATCCAAATAAGACAATTAAGGCACATTCGTTTACACTACAAACAGGAGAGCCAGATGTGTTTGCTGGTGGAGATGCAATGACAGGTCCTAAGTTTGCAATTGATGCAATTGCTATGGGTAAAGAAGGCGCAATTTCAATTCATCGTTATGTTAATAAAGGACAGAGTCTAGTTTTCGGACGTAATAGAAGAGAGTATCACGAATTTGATAAACAAAACTTAATTCTTGAAGGATATGATAGCATTCCAAGGGAAAAAGCAAAACATGATGATACACATAAATCTAAAAATGCTTTCAAGGACATACGTACTACGTTTACACAAGAACAAGTTGAAAGAGAAACAAAGCGTTGTCTTGGTTGCGGTGCTACAACTGTAGATGAATTTACATGTATAGGTTGCGGTGCATGT
>DAMDCT010000099.1:1505-8722 GCA_032091455.1 Oscillospiraceae bacterium
GATGCAATTTCACTTGTTAGAAAATATGACGCTACAAGCGTACCATTAGAGGATCTTAAACCAGTAATTGTAAAAAGTATACTTAAACGTAAAGGGAGAATTGCAGTTAAAAAGGTTAAAGATATTTTTGTAAAAGACTAAATAATAAGAAGTATACATAAAGGCGGGTGATTAATTTGCACGAATTGGGAGTTGTATTTGAAGTTGTAAAGACTGTTCAAAATTTTGCGCAAAAGAATCAATTAGAAAAAATTGATACACTAGTCTTGCAAATCGGTGAACTTTCTTCAATGATTCCAAAATATATTAAAGAGTGTTACCCTGCCGCTGCTGATGGCACGATATTGCAGGACACAAAATTAGAAATTGAAGTTTTACCAGGTAATGGACGGTGCAAACAGTGTGACCTAGTTTTCAATCTCATTGAAAATAATGGGGCGTGTCCTCACTGTGCAAGTAAAGACTTCGAATTATTAAGTGGAAAAGAGTTTATGATAAAAGAAATCATCGCTTGTTAAGATAAGACTTAAGTAAATAAATTTTAAAGACCTTTTTTAGTTCTTGTAATGGCTAGAATGGGTCTTTAAAAGAGTGTTTACAGTACATTTTATATGAGAAATGAAATGTACTATAAATGCTCTAACAAAAATATTTTAAAGGAGTAAATATAAAATGGGTATTTTATATGAAGCAATGGATTTAAGTGGTTGGGGAATTTTACTGTTTGTTATATTTGCATTAATGGCTTTTAATGAATTTGGACGTTCAACTAAATGGGGAGGAATAGTATTATTTTTTATCGTCCCTATAGTATTGACTATTTTTGTTTGGCCAACAACTGCAGCTCCTGGGAATGAATATGGTACAGGCACTTGGTTTAACTGGGTGAAAACTTATTCAGCGCTTGCAGGTTGTCTTGGCTTTATGGCAATTCGCTATATACCCAAATTAGCAAAAAAGAAGTGGGCACTTTGTTTTCCAGCACTTATTTTGTCAGTTAATATACTAGAGGCGGCAATTCGTGATTTCCAATGTTTCTCATATGGCGCATGGGATGGAGCTTATGTAGATAATTTATGGGTAATGTCTGGTCCTTGGAATATTATGAATGGTATTGCTGGATTACTTAACATTATCATCATTTGTGGTTGGACTAAAATTTTTGTTTCTAAAGACAAAACAAAGGATATGATATGGCCTGACATGATTTGGGTTTATGTAATAGCTTATGACTTGTGGAATTTTGCATATACATATAACTGCATTTCTGACCATTCAATTTATTGTGGTTTAGCCCTACTATTATCATGTACTATACCAACTTTCTTTATAAAAAAAGGTGCGTGGTTACAGCATCGTGCACAAACACTTGGATTATGGATTATGTTTGTTATGACAGTGCCTTCTTTTGCAGATCGTATAGCACCAGTTCCAACAACACATAATAAAATGGCGTTTTTTGTTGTAAGTTTAATTGCTCTATTAGCAAATGCCGCAGTAGCTGGATACCAAATTAATAAGATTATTAAGAAGAAACTTAACCCATTTAAAGACGAAATATACATAGATACAAAGGCATATAAACAGGTTATTGAAGAAAATTGCTAATTTAGATCATCAACTGATGAAATACTTGATAAACAAAAAACATAAAAAAGGAGTAGATAAAACATGCATATGGCAGATGCGCTAGTATCACCAGCAGTAGCAGGAACATTGTATGCTTGCTCTACGGCGGTGGCTGTATATTCAGTAAAGAAATTGAGCAAAGAAAGTGATAATAAGAAAATACCGATAATGGGGGTAATGGGCGCATTTGTATTTGCAACTCAAATGATTAATTTTACAATCCCAGGAACAGGCTCAAGCGGGCACTTGTGTGGTGGTATACTATTAGCAGCATTACTTGGACCACAAGCATCATTTTTAACAATGATTGGGGTATTACTAATACAATGCCTAATGTTTGCAGATGGGGGATTACTGGCACTTGGATGCAATGTATGGAACATGGCTTTTTATGGGTGTTTCATAGGATACTTTTTAATATGGCGTCCGATTATGAAAAATGGTGCAAGCCGTATGAAAATTACGGTATCGTCAGTATTGGGCTGTATTATCGCCCTACAACTTGGTGCATTCAGTGTAACACTCGAAACTATGACTTCAGGTATTTCAGATTTGCCATTTTTAGTGTTTGTATCTACCATGCAACCTATTCATCTAGCAATTGGATTGGTGGAAGGTTTAATTACATCAGCGGTACTTATCTTTGTATATAATGTGCGTCCCGAAATGTTACATGGAATTGGTGCAAAAGAACAAGAGGGCAGATATTCCTTAAAAAAAACATTGGTGATTTTATGCACAATAACAGTTGTAATTGGTGGAGGTATATCTCTATTTGCATCTAGCCATCCAGATGGACTTGAATGGTCAATTGGAAAAATTACAGGATCAACTGAAATTGAAGCATCTGAAAATCAAGCTGCAAATATAGCAGGGAAAGTACAGGAAGCAACGGCAGTGCTACCAGACTATGGATTTAAGGGAATGGAATCAAAATATGGAACATCATTTTCAGGAATAATAGGTGCAGGAATAGTGCTAGTTGTCTGTGCAGGTACATGCTACTTATTTACATACAAGAAAAGGAAGAAAAAGTAATAATCATATGAGTAAAATGAATAGTGCTCTTTATGAGATTAACCATTTAAGTACGCTGGCAAGCAAAGACCAATGGATGAACAAAATTCATCCATTGGTCAAACTTGTTATTACGATTGTATACATAGCGACAGTAGTATCCATAAATAAATACAATTTATCTGGAATTTTAGTAATGGGTGCATATCCTATCGCGGTTTTTATTTTGGGTGAACTCTCATTTATTGAAAGCTTGAAAAAGGTTAGAATTATTTTACCATTTGTATGCATAGTAGGAATTTTCAATCCGTTTTTTGATAGATCAGTATTATTTATTATGGGTAATATGCCAGTTACTACGGGCATGGTATCTATGTTGACATTAATGATCAAAGGAGTATTGAGTGTATTAGCATCATATCTTTTAATAGCAACAACAACTATTGAAAAGATTTGTCATGCGTTAAGGCTTTTACGCATTCCACAAATAATAACAACACAGATACTTTTGACTTATCGATATATTACCGTTTTGTTACAAGAGGCAAACTCAATTATGCAGGCATATTCTCTTCGTGCTCCCAATCAAAAAGGCGTTCATTATAAAGTTTGGGGCCCTCTTGCAGGACAACTTCTTCTTAGAAGTATTGATAAAGCAAATGTTGTTTATGAAAGTATGACAATTAGGGGCTATAAGGGCGAATTTTATTATCCAAATATGAAAAAGTGCCAAGCAAAGGACTACCTATATCTAATTATTTGGCTTATTATATTTGCACTATTAAAATTTGGACCCATTTTAATCATGATTACAGGTAGTAAATAAATATATAGGGATAGGAGCAAATATGAGCCACATACATATTGATTTTAAAGATGTAAGCTTTGGATATGAAAAGGATAAAAAAATACTAAGTAATATAAACTTTACAGCCAAAGAAAATGATTGCATAGGACTTATTGGCGCAAATGGTATGGGCAAATCAACATTGTTAAAACTTCTGATAGGGATTGAAACTAATTACGAAGGAAGTATTCGTGTTGCAGAAATACCAGTAGTGAAAGAAATGCTCCCAAAAATCAGAGAAAAGATTGGCTATGTATTTCAGGATTCGGACAGCCAGCTTTTTATGACTAATGTATATGAAGATATTGCTTTTGCACCAAGAAACTATGGCTTATCAGAAGATGAAGTGAAAAACTGTGTTCAAAAGGCACTGGATATGGTCAATATTGATTACTTGAAGGAAAAGTCTATTCATAAGCTTTCAGGTGGGGAAAAGAAGTTGGTTTCAATAGCGACGATACTTGCAATGACACCCGATATTATACTAATGGACGAACCAACTATTGCCCTTGACCCTAAAAATCGCCGAAACTTAATTAGTATATTAAATCAGTTTAACCATTTAAAACTTATTGCATCCCATGATTTGGACATGATTCTTGACACATGTAATCGTGTAATATTGCTGTCAGATGGTAAAATAGTTAAAGATAGTGATGCAAAAGAGATACTTTTTGATAAAGAACTTCTTGAGAAAAATGGATTAGAACTTCCTTTATGTTTGCAAAAGAGATATTAGATTGAAACAATTCACGGTTTGAGTTTTACTTAGACCGTGATTTTTCATGGTGTAAAGTAAGTATTCCCCTTATTTCACTTGCTCTATATTCATTAAAATGGTAAGATAGATATGGAACTAAAGTTAATTAGGAGCGATTTATGGAGAGATTTGTACCCTTCACAAGCAAGCTAACAAGAGAAATAATATGGTTTTCTATACCCGATGCAATATTAATTGGATTGTGCGTTTTTATAATATGCCTTCCATTATTTAAACATGAAACAATTAAAACTAAAGTATTTATATCAATTTTATTCATGTATAGCTCAGCAGTTTTATCAATAACTGCATTCCCATATTTAATAGGGAAAATAGGATTTAGCGATATTAACACAACTAAATACATATTAAGTCGTGTTTCACTAAAACCATTTGAATCAATTATGAGAATATACAAAAATGGAATTGTTTACGGCAACATTAGGGCAATAATTTCGAATATTGGTGGTAATTTCATAATGCTTATACCACTTGGTATACTACTTCCACTTATTAACCCTAAAACGGGTATATTTAAGTTGCTATTAATTGCAGTTATTTCTGCTGTTTCGTTAGAGTTAATACAGCTTGTGCAAAATATTATGTATGGATTTAGTAATAGAGATGTAAATATTGATGATTTTATATTAAACTTTACTGGGTTCATATTTGGATATATTATATTTGTGGTTGTTAAATGGCTGTGTAAAATTATCCAAAATAAGTCTGAAACTTGCAATAATTTATTTTAGTAAAACAGGTAATACAAAACAAATGGCAGATCAAGTTCTATTAGGTATGGAATCAGTTGGGGGGATTGAAGCCAAAATATTTGATATTGATAGTATTGATTATAATTATATCAATGAGTGCAAGGCAGTTGTTTTTGGTACTCCAACGTATTATGCAAATACTTGTTGGCAGATAAAAAAGTGGTTTGATGAATCATCTGGATGCAATTTAGGGGGCAAAATCGGTGCAGTCTTTGCAACAGCAGGATATGCACAGGGTGGAGCAGATACAGCAATATTAACAATAATAAATCACCTTATGGTTAAAGGAATGCTTGTCTATTCTGGTGGTAGTGCGCTTGGGCAACCCTATATTCATCTAGGCGCAGTAGCTTTAAAGGAAAATTTTGAGCGAAGCAAACCTATGTTTTATGCCTTTGGTCAACGTATTGCAAGCAAATCACTAGAATTATTTAAGTAATTTAAAACAAAAAACATATTAATTAATTAACATTATTAACTTTCAGTTAATAATGTTAATTAATTATGAACTAAAACAACTTAAATAGATAAAAAATGGTATAATAAAAGTTAAGACCGAAAAGGAGAGTGACGTAATGCTTAAAAGCATGACTGGATACGGACGTTCACAGCAAACTATTGATGGCAGAGATATTTTGGTTGAAATAAAATCAGTAAATCATAGATACTTTGAGTTTAGTGCAAGAACTCCAAGGGCATATGCCTATCTAGAGGATAAAATGAAATCTTTAGTGAGTTCTAGTGTATCAAGAGGAAAAATCGACGTAAACGTTAGTGTATATACTGTTGAGGGGAAAGATGCTCAAGTTCAAATTAACCTTGAATTAGCAAGAGGATATACCAATGCACTTCGTTCAATAAAAGACGAATTAAACTTAACAGATAATCTATCGTTATCAACTATATCAAGATTTTCAGATATATTTTTAGTTACAAAAACACAAGAAGATGAAGAGATTATTTGGAATGAAGTAAAGATTGTTGCAATTGAGGCGCTTGATAAATTCATCGAAATGCGTACAATTGAGGGTAGGAAAATGCTTGACGATGTTAAATCAAGACTTGACATATTAAAAACCCATGTAGAAAAGATTGAAGAACTTGCTCCTAAAACAGTTCTTGACTATAAAGAGCGTTTAATGAATAAAATTAAAGAAGTGCTTGAAACAAAGAATATTGACGAACAACGTGTTTTAACCGAAGTTTCCCTATTTGCCGAAAAAATTGCAGTTGATGAGGAAACAGTTAGACTAAGAAGTCATTTAAAACAATTCAATACTTTAATTATGGCGGATGAACCAATTGGAAGGAAGCTTGACTTTTTAGTTCAAGAGGTTAATCGTGAAGTTAACACAATTGGTTCAAAGTGTCAAGACCTTGAAGTAACTGCTATTGTA
Organism: Oscillospiraceae bacterium; assembly: GCA_032091455.1. Classification (GTDB taxonomy): domain Bacteria; phylum Bacillota; class Clostridia; order Oscillospirales; family Ruminococcaceae; genus Paludihabitans. The sequence continues at coordinate 7,929 of DAMDCT010000099.1, forward strand.
GTAGAAATGAAAAGCGAAATTGAAAAGATTAGAGAGCAAATTCAAAACATTGAATAATTAATAATAAAGGATGTTACGATATGAAACTCATTAATATTGGGTTTGGCAATATGGTGTCAGCGTCAAAGCTTATAGCTATTGTAAGTCCAGAATCAGCACCGATTAAACGTATCATACAAGATGCAAGGGATAAAGGGTGTTTGATTGATGCAACCTATGGAAGGCGCACAAGAGCAGTAATAGTAATGGATAGTGATCACGTTATTCTCTCTGCAATACAGCCCGAAACAATTGCAAATAGAGTTGTCGTTCATGACGAAGATGACGAGGAGGAAAACGATGAATAAACTAGGTTCACTTATTGTGTTAATTGGGCCATCTGGAAGTGGGAAAGGCACAATATTAAAGGAACTATTAAAGCAAACTGATAATATGTTTTTATCAGTATCAGCAACAACTAGAAAGCCACGTGAAGGCGAGGTTGATGGTGTTCATTACATGTTTTTATCAAAGGATGAATTTAAAGCACTTATCGACACTGAAAGTATGCTTGAATATGCAGTATATTGTGAAAACTATTATGGAACGCCAAAAGCAACCGTTCTCAATAGATTAGAAAATGGACAAAATGTAATTTTGGAGATAGAAATGCAGGGTGCAAAACAAATTAAAGAAATGTATCCTGAGGCAGTTCTAATTTTTATAACACCTCCAAGCTTAGAAGTGTTAAAAGGCAGGCTTACAGGCAGGGGAACAGAGGATAATGCTACTATAACAAAACGACTTAATGCCGC
>DAMDCT010000100.1:0-1676 GCA_032091455.1 Oscillospiraceae bacterium
TGAACTTTAATTATTTTTATAAAAGCTTTGATTTATGCGGTTTTATAAAAATTTATAATTGCCACTTAAAGTGAAATTAGTATTATGCTCTACGTCGAAATCCACCTCTATATTCCATTATAAATCCAACACCAAATTCTTCACTAGCATACAAAACTTCCAATGCATCTAATTCAATTGTATCGTCACTTGCGTCATCATCAGTGCCTTTTACGCTTTCTTTTACTAACCTAAGATATTTTTCCTTAGTCATGTCAAGCTCAACTATTTTCATTGTAGTTGTTCCTTTTCCAGAGTCAATACCGATTAGACTTCTAGCACAACCACAACCACTGTCGAATTTTTCATCGCTACAGCATAATTTACCGTAACGCACGATTTCTCCCTCAGTTGCAAAACAAAAATCGCTTTCTCTTTCACCTTGAGTTTCTTTTGTAGCTACCATACATTTTATCATAATTATGACCATTCCTTTTCTTATAAGCACTGATTATTAATCAATAAATCGTGCTATTTCTTCAATATTCTTTCTTGCTTTATTGCGAATTTTATCATCAGCACTATACCCAACACAAACGACTAAACGAATGCGTTTTGATTTTTCAATATCAAGAAGCTTTTTAAGTTTAGTTTCATTAAACCAACCAATAATACAAGTGGACAAACCTTGTTCAGTTGCAGATAGGCAAATATGGGTTGTAGCAATACCAATATCAATTGGTGCATATGTTTGGCTCTTTACAGCACCAGCAATACGTGGTAATAGAGAAGCTTTTTCTTCAACCACGACAATAAATGAAGGGCATTTGTTTGTAAACTTATTCATGCCGCTTTCTTGTAAACATTGAGCTAGTTGTAAAGAGGTATCTTCATTATTTACAATGATAAAGCTCCAAGGCTGGCTGTTGCAAGCAGAAGGGGCAATTCTTGCAGCATTAATGCACGCTAATAACTTTTCTTTTTCCACTTTTGTATTTGCGTAGTTACGGCAACTTTCACGCTTGTTAATTAAATCAAAAAAACTATTCATAATAATCGCTCCTCGTAAAATATTATAACTAGATATATATTATTAAACTGTTATTGTTATTATAACATATAATAGCTTAAAATGCATTGTGAATTATATAGGTTAACCCGTTTAATTTACAATGAATATCAAAAACAATCGTCCAACTAAAAAAGTCGGACGATTTACTACTTAATTATGGAAATTGGTTTATTCACACACATATATTTATACAAATTTCATTTTTAAATGCATTTAAAAATATTTATAAAACTACATAAATTAAAGCTTTGATAAAAATAATAAAAGCATATTTAAAACAGAATTAGTAATGTTATAAAAAGCAATGGTGATATGTTAATAATATTAATTTGTGTATAGTTCAACTTCATAAATTCTAGCTGCTTTATCGGTAGTTTGAGTTGCAGTTGTAACGTATAGCCGTACATATCTAGCACTAAATGCAGTTACTGTTCTGTCTGTAATATTTGCTGTGTTATTTGTAACAGTATCTACATCTGTCCAAGAAGTGCCGTTACTACTCTTTTGTAATTTGAAATTCTTAGTGTTCCATTGAGAAGTTTCGCCACCTGCACCCGCATGTTTAACAACCCATCTGTTAATAGTATAAGTTTGACCTAAGTCTAACTTTAACCATTTGTCAGAT
>DAMDCT010000100.1:1705-3695 GCA_032091455.1 Oscillospiraceae bacterium
GCACCATTTGCTATTGTTAGAAACTAATCCATCAACAGCTTTAGCTGGAGTTTCACCAGATACATATTGATTAGCAGACGCTGTAGCATTAAGAGCCACGTTGTTACCTGTAGGTGGAGTTGAGTTAAATGCATTGTTTATAGCGGTTGCATAGTTAGCTGTTGCATTTGGACTTGATAATTGCATCATATCATCATACAACCACATAAAGCCACCAACAGATGAACTTGCCCAGTTAGTAAGCTTAGATTGAACTGTACTTGCTGAGTCGCCACCACTAGAGTTGTTTAAACACCATAAACCAGGGATTACATCCGTTCCCATGTAGCTTTTCCATGTAGCAGGATTATTACCTGAACCACCAGCGTAGCATTGAAGATAAACACGGTCAACGATTGAGCCTAACTGTGTTTTTACACTTGACCAATAGCTACTTGCAGTGTATGGACATAAAGCAACCTTATATCCTAAAGTATTACACATTTGCCCAAATGAAACTGAAGATGCAACATCATAACAAGATTCATCATCATAGTTGACAGCATCTGCACCTGTTGCTGCTTTTAGTGCTTGAAAGTTTCTGTATAGGATACTGTTTGAGCCAGTACCTTGTGAATTGATTAAATCTCTTATATTCTCAAAATCTGCACAACCCCAAGCTCCAATGCTGACTTCAATACGTTTTACAGAAGTTGGAGCCGTTTTAAGAGTAGCCCATTGAGTAACCCATGCTTGTTGTCCAACATAACTTCCGCCGGAGCAAACTAGGGAATCATTTAAAACTAAATCTCCATTTGCGTTTACATGGATAGACCAAATTATAACTGTGTTAAACCCAGATGCCCTTAAAGCATTCATTACAGTTTGTCCACCTTGATAGAAAGGACCACCACCGAATATTGCAGACACTGGCTCAGTAGTTGCACTAACGCTTTGTGTAGTAAATGGAACAATGCTAATAAGAACGCAACAAGTGATAATAATGCTTAACAATTTTTTCTTCATAGTTTTTACTCTCCTTTTACTTTTACAAAATACGTGTGGTTATATGTGTGTAAATAAAACCCTAAATAAATTTAAAGTACTGTTTACATTAATTGATAGTTTAAATACAGAGGGAAAGTACGACATACAAATTTCATTTTGAATTGCTATTATTAAGTTTTTATAAAACTTTGAATATTATATAAAAGTAAGAATATAATAATTAGATTATGTGTTTCTATATCTCTATTATATACTATTCCCCAAGTCATTTAATGTAAATATATGGGGCAAGTAAATAAAATTTAATATTTATTTTTAATAAATATAAAATAATGTTCATATATTATTTATATCTTATAGCTTTATTGTGAAATAACAGAAATAAACACTGTTGACTTACAGTAAAAATGGTGATACTATATTAAGTAAAGTAAATCGTTGATAAGGGACGTTATCATCAAATGAACTTTTCAGAGAGATGGCATCAAGTGTGCCTACATTAAATTTATTTATGTAGTGACACTGGCTGAAATTGCCGTTATAGTTGTGATTATAATTACCACCCTTTGAGTATATGGCAACTGGGGATTTTTTAATTACCTGTATAACCATATCGGGAGCCTAACTGCCCGTTATAGCAGTTTATAAGAGTTGGTCCGTTTTGTGCTTGTATTATTTCTAGTTTTTATTGAAATGAATGTTTGCATAATAGATGGGCAATTTGGGTGGAATCGTGGAGAGCATATATGCACTTCATCCCTTGTTTGTGGGGATGAAGTGCTTTTTTATATCATTTTTTATCCCTAATAAAATAAATTAATGAGAATTAAATTTTAGAAAAGGAGAAATTATTTATGATTAAGGTATCATTAAAAGATGGCGTTGTTAAGGAGTTTGAACTTAATACAACCGTTGCAGAAGTTGCAAAATCACTAGGCTCAGGGCTGTATAAAGCAGCTTGTTCTTGTACAATAAACGGTGAACTTTCTGATTTACGCACACC
>DAMDCT010000100.1:3705-8229 GCA_032091455.1 Oscillospiraceae bacterium
CATTAACAGAGGACTGTGAGGTTTCAATTTTAACATTTGATGATGAAAGTGGTAAAAAAACATTCTGGCACACAGCATCTCATTTATTAGCACAGGCTGTAAAACGTTTATATCCTAATGCAAAACTTGCAATAGGACCTGCAATAGATAATGGTTTTTACTATGACTTTGATGTTGAAAAGCCATTTTTACCTGAAGATTTAGAAAAAATTCAAGCTGAGATGAAAAAAATTGTTAAAGAGGGACTAGAACTAACAAAAATTGAAATGTCACCAGACGAAGCAATGAAAATGCTTGACGAAATGGGCGAGCCATACAAAGTAGAGTTAGCAAAAGAACATGCTGACAAAGGTGAAAAGATTAGTTTTTATAAGCAAGGTGATTTTATAGATTTATGTGCAGGGCCACATTTAATGAGCGTTAGTGCATTAAAAGCTGTAAAATTAACTCAATGTACAGGTGCATATTGGCGTGCTGATGCAAATAATGCACAGCTTTCTCGTATATATGGTACAGCTTTTCCTAAATCTGCACAATTAGAAGAATATATCACAATGCTGGAAGAAGCGAAAAAACGTGACCATAGAAAAATAGGTCGTGAACTTGAGCTGTTTGCATTGCTTGATGAGGGACCTGGATTCCCATTCTTTTTGCCAAAAGGTATGGAATTAAGAAATCAACTTACAAATTATTGGAGAGAAATTCATAAAGCGTCAGGGTATCAAGAAATATCTACACCAATTATTTTAAACCGCGACTTATGGGAAACAAGTGGGCATTGGTATCATTATAAAGAAAATATGTATACAACAGTAATTGATGAAAAAGATTTTGCAATTAAACCTATGAACTGTCCAGGAGGTATGCTTGTATATAAAACAAAAATGCGATCTTATAAGGATTTGCCATTGAGAATGGGTGAACTTGGTCTTGTTCATAGACATGAGCTATCTGGTGCATTACATGGATTAATGCGTGTTCGTAACTTCACACAAGATGACGCACATATTTTCATGACAAAAGAGCAAATTAAGGATGAAATTAAAGGCGTTGTACAATTAATTGATGAGGTTTACAAAACTTTTGGTTTTAAATATCATATTGAACTTTCAACTCAGCCAGAGGATTCTATGGGTGCAAAAGAGGATTGGGATGTTGCTACAGATGCGTTGAGAGATGCTATTGTCGAATTAGGATATGATTATAAATTAAATGAGGGCGATGGCGCATTTTATGGTCCTAAACTTGATTTCCACTTAATGGATTGTATAGGAAGAACATGGCAGTGCGGAACTATTCAATTAGACTTTCAATTGCCTGAGCGTTTTGAACTTGAGTATACAGGTGCAGATGGTGAAAAACACAGACCAATAATGATTCATCGTGTTGTATTTGGAAGTATTGAAAGATTTATAGGAATACTTACAGAACAATTTGCTGGAGCATTCCCACTATGGCTAGCGCCAGTACAAGTAAAGGTACTCCCTATCGGTGAAAGACAACATGAATATGCAAATAACCTTGTGCTAAAGCTAAAAAATGTTGGAATTCGTGTAGAACTTGATGATAGAAATGAAAAAATTGGATATAAAATCCGTGAAGCACAACTTGAAAAAGTACCTTATATGCTAGTTCTTGGCGATAAAGAGGTTGAAGCTAATACTGTTGGTGTTCGTTCAAGAAAAGATGGCGACAAAGGACAAATGGATGTTAGTGATTTAATTGCTATGTTATTACAAGAAGTAGCAACTAAAGCTAAATAGAAAATAGTCATTTGTTAATTTAAAAATTTAAAATAATATTCTCATCCTTACTGGTTACAATAATCATGTAATTCAAGTAAAGGAGGAGTAATATTATGGATAGCTGTCAACCTAATCAAAGCATAAAATGCACAGTTAATCAGTGTAAAAATCATTGTTCTGGTCAAAACTATTGTTCTCTAAATTGTATAACAGTGGGAACACATGAACCAAATCCTACAATGAATCAATGCACAGACTGTCAATCATTTGCTGTGAAATAAATTTTTATATAGTATCAATTGCCACTACGAGTTATAAGTAATTTTGTAGTGGCATTTTTTCGTAATATAAAAGTTAAATCTACATTTTATACTAGACATTCTATTTTAAATTGATTATAATAATATTAATTTCATTAAGCGTAAATATTATAAGAGTATAAAGATGGTTAAGTGGAGTTATAGGCTTGACTTATTCTAAAATTTTATGTGCACGAGCACACTGGTTAGCTATTAACAAATAGTATAAAAGAAAGCAAAAGGGGAATTTGTTATGGATAGAAAATATCATGAATTACACTATAATAAAGCAAAAGAGCTTGTAGCTAAAATGACAATTGAGGAAAAAGCCTCTCAACTTTGCAGTGAAGCACCTGCAATTGAACGACTAGGAATACCCGCATATCATTGGTGGAATGAGGGATTGCATGGCGTTGCTCGTGCTGGGATTGCCACTATGTTTCCACAAGCAATTGGACTTGCGGCGATGTTTGACAAAGAAATGATGCAAGCAGTTGGTGAAATCATTTCGCTTGAAGGTAGAATTAAATATAATGCTGCACAAAAAAGCAATGATAGTTCAATTTATAAAGGTTTGACCTTTTGGTCGCCGAATATTAACATTTATCGTGACCCACGTTGGGGAAGAGGACACGAAACATATGGTGAAGATCCATATTTAACCGGCGTTTGCGGTGAGGGATATATTAAGGGTATGCAAGGTGGCGAGGATGAAAAATATATGAAAGCTGCAGCTTGTGTAAAACATTTAGCGGCGCATAGTGGACCAGAGGGGATTCGTCATGGCTTTAATAGTGAAGTAACTGACTTTGATATGTATGACACATATTTGCCAGCATTTGAATGGTGCATTAAAAAAGCTGATGTTGAGGGAATTATGGGTGCATATAACACAATAAATGGCGTTCATTGTTGTGCACATGAGCATTATATTGAAGAGGTAATGCGTAACAGGTGGGGATTTAAAGGCTATTATGTATCTGATTGTGGTGCGATTTCAGATATACACATGTTTTGTTTAATTACCCATACAGCTGTTGAGTCAGCGGCACTTGCTTTAAAATCGGGCTGTGACTTAAATTGTGGACAAATATATCTTCATGTATTACAGGCGTATAAAGAAGGCAAAGTTACGGAGGACGATATAAACCGTGCAGTTATTCGTCTAATGGCAACAAGATATAAGCTAGGAATGTTTGACAAAAACTGTGTTTACAACAATGATACTGATTATATGAAAATAGAGTGCGAAGCACATCTTAAAAAAGCATATGAAGCAGCAGTTAAATCAACTGTAATGCTTAAAAATAATGGTATACTTCCTCTTAATAAAAAGAAGTTGAAAACCGTTGGCGTTATTGGTCCTAATTCAATAAATATTCGTTCACTTGAGGGCAACTATAATGGTACAGCCTCAACTTATCATACTGTTTTAGATGGCATTAAAGAGAATTGTGGAAATGATGTAAGAGTGTTGTATGCACAAGGATGTCATTTGTATAAAGATAATATTGAGGGTTGCGCATTGCCTGGTGATGGATTTAGTGAAGCAATTGCAGTAGCACAAAATTCTGATGTGGTCATTATGTGTATGGGGCTTGATTCATCTATTGAGGGTGAGCAAGGTGACGCATCTAATGAGTACGGTGCAGGGGATAAGATGACACTTAACTTCCCAGGATTACAAAATGAGTTGTTAGAAAAAGTAAAAGATGTTGGAAAACCAGTAATATTAGTTTCACTTGCAGGTGGAGCACTTGATTTAAACTGGAGCGATGAAAATTGTGATGCTATCCTATATGGCTGGTATCCTGGATGTATGGGAGGTAGTGCAATTGCTGATATTATGTTTGGCAAGCAAAATCCAAGTGGAAAAACTCCTGTAACTTTTTATCGTTCACTTGAGGATATACCTGCATTTGAGGATTATTCAATGAAGGGGAGAACATATCGTTATTTAAATAAAAAACCGCTTTATGAGTTTGGATATGGATTAAGCTATACCACATTTGAGTATGCAAACAAAATCGTTTCAGGCAATATGCTAGATAATACTCTTGAGGTTTCAGTTAATGTAAAAAATACAGGAGATTATGACGGTGAAGAAGTAGTACAAGTTTATGCAACATATGGTGAGGAAAAATATATTACTCCAAACAAAAAACTATGTGGTTTTTGTAGAGTTTTTCTTGAGCAAGGCGAAAGAAAAACAGTTACAATAAAAATTGATAGCGATGCAATTATGCTAACGGACAAAGACGGAAGCAGATATTATCCACAAAACCTAACAATAAATGCTTAAAAAATAAATATAAAAAATGTGTAGTTTATAAAAAATGAACTGCACATTTTTTTGTGTACAATAAGTTGATAAAGAGTAAGAAAACGAAAAATAAATAATAAAATATATAGCATAACTAGTTTAATATAATGTGCTGTGTTTGTTCAAATTGTCTTACATCAAGCCACCTGTTAAGTAT
>DAMDCT010000100.1:8259-8667 GCA_032091455.1 Oscillospiraceae bacterium
AAAAGAAGGTAGTCATATGAAAAAGCTAATATCAATCATCCTAGCAACACTAATAATCTGCCCATTACTAACTGCTTGTGGTGGAAAAGGAATGGGCATAGGCAAGGTTGAGCAGACAAACAAGGAACTGACTATTAAAACTTTTGCATATCAACAACAAGGTTTAAACCCAGTTATAAATGCATATATGCAAAAATATCCAGATGTTAAATTGAATATTGAAACAATTTCAGGGAGCGAGATGAAACCAGACGAGTTTACCAAAAAACTTACAACAGAAATAATGGGAGGGAAAGGACCAGACTTGGTTTGTCTAGACGACACCAATTTAAGATATTGCGATGTTAATAAAATGATGTCTACAGGGGTTTTTGCTGACTTAAATGAATTTTTTGATAAACACACAGA
>DAMDCT010000101.1:0-2258 GCA_032091455.1 Oscillospiraceae bacterium
AAGTGTTTTAGGATATGGTCTTGGTGGTGCTTCGACTGCAACTGCAATAGGTCCTATTATAGCTATTTCAATATTATCATTTCACTATATATTAAAGAAAAATACTATGCATTTTAAAATTCATTTTATAGATAAACAACTAATAAAGCGTATCTTTAAAAATGGAAGTGGAACATGTATCTTTGAGTTTTCATCAGGTATGGTTGTATATATGTTTAATTATGTTTTACTAAAGACAAGTGGAAATTCTGCTGTTGCTGTGTACGCAATTGTGTCAAATATCGCTTATCTAGGAAAAGGCATCTTTAATGGTATTTCTCAAGCATCACAACCACTTATTAGCGTAAACTATGGCGCTAAAAACTATGATAGGATAAAGCGTTCACTTAAAGTCGCGGTTATTACAAGTGCTATTTTTTCACTTTCAGTATATGGATTAATACTACTTTTCCCTCAGCAGATTATCGGTTTATTCATTCAAAATTCACACGAGTTATTATCCAGTGGAGTTAGAGCTTCTCAGATTTATTTTGCATCTTTTTTATTTACAGGAGTAAATACCGTTTTAATGTATTATTTTCAATCAGTAGAAAATATAAAAATCACTTCACTAATTGCACTTTGTCGTGGTATAATATTTACATCAATAGGACTTCTTATTTTTCCTCCTTTATTTGGAGAGTTAGGAGTTTGGATTACAATTATATTTTCAGAAATTATTCCATTTTTTATGATACTTGCTATAAGAAATAAGTCAGATAGAATTATGCAACAGAAATTCAACCTTTCAAATCAAATTGACGATATAAGTCATTAAAAAAATATAGACTGCGTATAATTCTTTATGGAGGTAATGAGTTTGAAAAAGTTTATTACTCATTAAATACTTTTACATTACGCCACAAGAAATGTATGTATTGTTATAAGTTAAATTTCAAATCACAATACTATTTAAAAACAAAAATTATAGGAAAGGAATATTTTCATCATATATACATGATGAAAACGATGGTAATTATTATGAATAATTTTACAGAGATTTCACCTAAGCAACTAGGCTATAACCCATTCAAACTTATAGGTGACGATTGGGCACTGATTACTGCAGGCAACTTGCATTCATATAATATGATGACCGCAAGTTGGGGAGGTATTGGCGTATTGTGGGGCAAAAATGTTGCAACAATTTATATTCGCCCACAACGATATACTTATGAATTTATTGAAGCAAATGAATATTTTACTCTATCATTTTTTGAAGACGACAAAAAAAGTGCTTTAAATTATTGCGGTAAATACTCAGGTCGTGATTTTAACAAGGCAAAAGAATGTAACTTAACTGCTATTAAAGCTGGTGAAAGTGTTTCGTTTGATGAGGCAAAACTTGTTCTAGTATGTAAAAAACTTTACCACCATGATATAACACCAGACAATTTTCATGATGAAGACATTGAAAAAAACTATGCAAATAAGGACTATCATCGGATGTATATCGGTGAGATAGTAACTACATTATTAAGATAATATATTGTTCTTGTAAACATGAAAAATGCCCTCATTTCAAGATGAAACGAGGGCATTTTTTTATTATCTTATAGAAGCTTTTCAATTGTTGCAAGTTTAACGCAATAGCAAAACAGTTCCATTGCTGCTTTAAGTTCATCAACTGGAGGGAAAGTTGGTGCTATTCTTATATTTGAATTATCTGGATCTTTACCATATGGATATGTTGCTCCAACAGGAGTTAAAACAACGCCAGCTTCTTTACACAATTCACCTACACGCATTGCACAACCGTTCATAGTGTTAAATGAAATAAAATAGCCACCATTTGGCTTAGTATATGTTGCAATCTTACATGGTGCAATATTTTCTTCTAACGCATTTATTACACATTCAAACTTTGGTGCTAAAATAGCTTTATGCTTTTCCATATTATTGTTTATACCGTCTAGATCCTTGAAAAATCTAATATGACGAAGCTGATTGATTTTATCAGAACCAATTGTTTGTATAGTAAGGTGTTTTCTAATCGAAGCTAAATTCCCAACACTTGCAGCCATTACTGCAATACCAGCTCCACTGAAACTGATTTTTGAAGTTGAAGCAAATTCAAAAACAATGTTTTCATTATCATATTTTTTACATTCATCAAATATATTCAATAGTTTATCTGGTGTATTGCTTAGGTGGTGAACACAATAAGCATTATCCCAGTAAATCCTAAAGTCACTAGCCTTAGGTTTAAGCTGTGCAAA
>DAMDCT010000101.1:2268-8237 GCA_032091455.1 Oscillospiraceae bacterium
AATACCAGTTGGGTTTGAATACATCGGTACACACCATATGCCCTTAATACTGTCATCATTTTCGACTAGTTTCTCTATCATATCCATGTCTGGACCATTATCATCCATTGGAATGTTAATCATTTCAATTCCAAATAGTTCACAAATAGCAAAGTGACGATCATATCCAGGTACAGGACATAGAAATTTGACTTTTTCAAGCTTCGACCAAGGAGTAGAGCCCATTACACCAAATGACATTGAACGAGCAACACTGTCATACATCATATTAAGGCTTGAGTTACCACCAACTATAATATTTTCTGACTTTACTTGTAACATATCTGCAAATAGTTTTTTTGTTTCTTCAAGACCATCTAGAACACCATAGTTTCTTGTATCAAAACCGTTTTCTGCTTTTAAAATATCGTTGCTAGTTAATACATCAAGCATTGGCATTGATATGTCAAGTTGTTTGGTTTCTGGTTTTCCTCTAGACATATCAAGAGAAAGACCCTTCTTTTTGAAATCATTATATTTAGAAAGTAAAATGTCATATTCGCTTTTAAGTTCGTCTTTTGACATAGATTGATAGCTTTTCATTGAGACCCTCCATAAAACAAATTTCTGTAATTAATTTAGTATTTCTATTTTACTACATTATATGCAATTTTGCAAGATTGTTTTATCAAACTTGCAAAAATCGTTGTAATGTATAATATGGAGGTGTTAAATCAAATGTTTTTGGAATAATCATACACACAGTTTTGCATATTAATAGGTTGCAGTGATAAACTGCAACCTATTAAGTGATTATTATTTTAATGGAATAACCATATTCCAAGTATTTTCACAATCATCCAAACCATTTGCCCCATCGGATGTGGCGAAAAACATATGAGTCGGCTTGCCATTTTCAAACAATATAAACGGACGTTCTAAATTTCCCATTTCTCGTACAATACCATCATCCCATAATATTTTACGAGAATATGCAAGCTCTCCTTTATGTAGCGTCCAATCAACTCCATTTGAAGAAGAAGCATAAACTCCACCTCGTGGTTCTCCACAAGTATCACCATTCATATCTTTGGCAATCATGTAATACTTACCCGTTTCATCTTGCCAAATAAATTGATCTTCTAAATCAAATAACTTACTATCGAAAATTGGTTCATCTGATATTGACTTGCACTTCTCCATATAGTTTTTTGCAGTAGCAATACTGATTTTCATATTATCGTATAAAAAATACTCTGTAAGATCTTTTCTGTAAGACCTTGACTTATATAACATCAATACTTCACCATTTTGTTTTATTAATGGTGCTGGATTGGTTACCATAAAATTATCAAAGCAATTCGGGCGAGTTGTTAGCATTGGTTCATCAAATCTTTCCCACGGTCCATAAATACTATCTGATATTGCAACGCCAATTCTTTGATTTGCACATGTTAAAATAGCAATATAATCAGATGTTGTTATTTGATCTTCAGCTTTCGGCTCAGCAAATGGATATGTAGTTCCAACATAGTATAGCAAATACTTATCTTTATATTTTTTAATAGAAGGGTTATGTGTCATTCTTCCGTCCCAATACTCTGGCCCACGCCTTGGCAAAACTACTTCTTGAAACTGGTATGGTCCTTCTGGTGTATCTGAAACTGCTCTTACAATTTCTGAATCAACAAGCCAACCGGGATGCATTGGTAAATGCTTACCCCATCTTGAAGCAAACATATGATACTTCCCATCTTCTGCTTTAATAACACTTCCACACCAAACCCAATAGCCTTCCATTCTAAATCCACCGTTAATTGGAGCGGGTAACATTCTTTCTTTCAAATTAAAATCCAAATTGCTTTCTCCTTTTTATTCCAATTACTACTTTATTATATCCTATGCAATCATTTGTTACTCACCAGTATCATTTTACCAGATATACGGATCTTGTAAATCAAATAACTTACTATCGAAAATTGGTTCATTTGCTGTGTTACAATATAGTTGTATCATACCTTTGTAAAATATAATAACTTTCTTTTATAAAATTCCGCCATTTTCCATGACTATCTTATTGAAAAAATCCATGTGATATAATTTTTCCCAATGGTTTACATTCAATGTTCCTCTCGTTAGATGAATCGCTAAAATGCAACAATTTTCATCATTTTCATTGTTTGCCATATCATACCAGTCAGCAAAAGCTGTACGGAGTTTAGTTCTTATTTCAGCATTTTTAGGGTCAAGTACCCAACCGAGGTTTTCACCTACTCCGTTAGCGGTAAACATCTCCGAGCAAAACGCAATTGAAACCTCAGGGTTTAGTTCGATTTGCAACATTTTATTTGATTTTGCATATGTAACAACATAAAATGTGCAATCTTCATAATAGGCGTCCACACCACGGACAACTGGACGGGGCTTTCCGTCAGCGCTCGACTCTCGGGCGATAGTCGCAAGGGAAATAAGATTGTCTTTTCCATTACCAAACTTCTCCTCGATTAATTCTAATCCTTCTTCATACATACTCATAATAGCTTCTCCTTCACTAATATAAATTCGTTAAGTGTTTTCCACACAGGATTACACAATTTCTTTCAAATTAAATGCTAAATTGCTTTTCTCCTTTTTATTCCAATTACTACTTTATTATATCATTTACTGCAAAAAAAGCAAGGCTTAAAGCCTTGCTTTTCATATTATTCAAATTGTGCGTTATACTTATCTACAATATCGCCAACAATTCTTATTCTCTCAATATCTCCAGTTGAAGATATTTCATCTGAAATTCCAAGAACAAGGTTCGGCGCAAATAAATCAAGTATTTTATGCACACACTCAACTAGCACCTCAACTGGATATATTTCATCAAAATATACAGCAGGTATTCCATCAAGTAAAACCATTTCACCTAGATTTTCTCTTACGTCTTCTAGTGTTACATCTCCTTGTGGAATCGGTGTAATTGCTTCAATTCCATCAAGCCCTGTTTGTTGGTAATATTCCATCAAGCCTTTATTATCCCCATCGAAGTGAGCACAAACAAACTTTCCAGCCTTATGCAAACGTTCAGTACGAAGCTTATATTCCTCTAATACATATTCTTCAAACAAACTTGGAGATAGTGTTCCTGAGTGAATATTATCACCGAAATCAATAATATTAATAGGTGAAGCGTTAATTACATCAATTAGCCTAAAGTGGCATTCTCTTAATGCATTAAAATATTCCTCAACAACTTCTGGATAATCGACAGTCGCATAAACTGCTTCTTCAACCCCCATTAAATCAATATAAAGTCTTTGCATAGATACACGTGGCATAAATATTGTTGGCGCACCAATGTTTCCCCATTCAGCCATAGTTTTATCAAAATGTTCTTGATTAAACCCCCATGTTGTATGTTCTTCAATATAAGTAAATACCTTTAAATCTTCTTCACTACATACCCATTCTTTTGTTACAAGAACTGCCCAACTACTTGGAGTTGTCTTGCATATTCTTGTAACTGCGCCTACTGGTGTTTCGATTTTGGATTCAGTATTCCTACCATCCACAACATAGCTTTGCTTTATTGTATTGTCAAATATAGGATAGAAACAATCATTATATTCATATATACGTGAAGAGCAACCAAGATCCTTAAATATCTCACTTTTGGACATACCCTTATATCTTCCAGGTAGTTCACCATCAGCAAATAGCTTATCTTGGATCCAGCAATCCACACGAGGTTGCCAAATAACTTTACCGTTTGAGCGTTTAAAGCAAACATCTTCATGTAGCTTTGCAAAATTTCTTTCCTTCATCATTTCAGTCATAGTTAATTCTCCTTTAATATTAATATACTTTACGCAATTACTTTATTGCATTAACATATCTTTTGGTAATATCCATTGGGCGAGTAATTGCAGTACCAACCACCGCACACCATACTCCACAATCAAGAGCCTGTTTAAGTTGCTCAGGTGACCAAATTCCACCCTCAGCAATTACTGGCATATCAAGTTCTTTAACAAGCTTTTTCAAAAGGCTATAATCTGGAATTTGAAAGCCTTGTGTATTCTCAGTATATCCTCTTAATGTGGTGCTTATAATATCAAACCCAAGATTATTTGCATGTTCACATTCTTCAAATGTGGCGCAATCTGCCATAAAAAGTTGATTGGGATATTTTTCTCTTAATGGTGTAAAAAACTCATTTAGACTAACACCATTAGTGCGAGGTCTTAGTGTTGCATCTGTTGCAATAATATCTACACCGATTTCTATTAAGCTTTCAACTTCAATAGCTGTTGGTGTTATACGAACTGGGCTATCGTCGTAGTCTTTCTTTACAATACCGATAATCGGCAACTCAACTATTGTTTTCATTTCCTTAATATCACTTACGGAGTTTGCCCTAATACCAACTGCACCACCCAAAGACGCAGCATATGCCATTCTGCCCATTATATATGAACTATGAAGAGGTTCTTCTTCAAGTGCTTGACAAGATACAACTAATCCACCTTTAATTCGGTTTAATATTTCCATACCTCTCATGTTAATTCCCTCACTTATATATTAGTAAATTAATAGTCGAATGTATGATAACACTTTTATTAGTAAAATTCAATTGCAAAATTATACACTATATGATTTTATATTTTTTCACTAGATATATCTAACCGCCATGTAAAAACTAAAAATAAAGAGTAACCCCAATAAATAACTTGGAATTACTCTTATACTTATTTCATTTTAAATAAACTTTAATTATTTTTATAAAAACTTTGATTTATTCGGTTTTATAAGAATTTATAATCGCCATATAAAGTAAAATTAGTAATATAATATAGCTTAATACGATTTTACAATATCCATGACTGTTTGTTCCCACAATGTTAAATTTTTAGCTTTATGCCCCACTGTACTAATGTCTTTCAATACTATGTCGCAGCTACAACCATTTCTATAACATGCGTCTAAAATGGTTGTAATTTCTCTTGTTAGAATTTTTTTATCAAAATCACCTGCAACAAAAGCTGGATTAGGTTTTGCAGATAGCACATAATCTTTACCTATTGCATCAGCTGCAACATTAACATCAGCCCAAGGAGAAATTGAAATCTTTCTTAAATTAGGAAGTTGTCTAATAACATCTATTCGTTTATCCAATGCTTCGCAACAACCATAATAGCTCAATCCAAAAGGTTTAAGCATTTCTTTTTGATACTCTATCTCAAATTCCTCAAGCATGTCATTAGAAACTGATGAGAAAATTTGCGCCATGCTCCTACCCCAAATATTTTTACAGAGTACATTTTCGTCCTCTGGGGTCTTTAACTCGTCGCACAATCCCGCCGTACAATGTAATAAGATTCGTTCACTATCAAACAAACCCAGTTGTTCAAACTGTCTATTGCGTTCCACATAAATGTCTGTCATTCTTCTCATAATTGCATGTGTATGCTCAGGACGTTCGATTAAGTCAATTAATATATTTGTTACTCCCCTATACATTGATATAGTATCCCAAGGCTGCATACATGAATGATACCCTTCTAGTGTTGCAGGTACAATATCCCCAATAAGTTCATTTATTCTATCTCGCATGCACTCTGTTTCCTGCTTTTCATATATAATTGATGGCATTTGGAGTTTTTCAATATCTTCGGCTTCTTTAAGCTGGTCTTGGTAATCGTGAGAAACAATATTATTATTAACATCTGTATCTAATATGTTTTCTTTAATTTCCATTTCTCCTATATTACCAGATATTTTTTTGTATATCGGAATATGTGTAGGAACAATCATATCTGCAGGATAGTTGCGCCATTTGTAAAGCATTTTACGCATATAATTTTCAGCGTATCGAAATTCTTCATCTTCACATTGTAATGTTAGCTCATTATTTTCATTTAACTCTGACCATGGTTCTTCTTCAATTAGAACAACAGGTCTAATCATTTTAAGTCCATTGACTGCCCTGTATAAGCGCTCAT
>DAMDCT010000101.1:8247-8618 GCA_032091455.1 Oscillospiraceae bacterium
TTTGTCCTAGACTAACTGACTTATATCTGGTGTTAGTCAAAAGTATTCATCATTCTTTAATTTATTAACATCATACTTACATTATTTTTTTCTTTGCATTCATTTGCTGCCTGCATATATTCTTGTGCTAATTTTCTTAGTATAACTTTATCATTACTCATAGTATCCCATCCCTTAATAATATTTATATTTTCTTTATCTCATTATATCTATTAATTTAAAAAGTATCTATACATAAAGTTGTTTGAATTATATATATTCTTGCTATATTTAATTGAATATTGATTTATATTAATTATTTATATATAATATATTGTAAATTAATTATAGTTGAAAATCACTTGATTACAATATATTAAAAGGACGTGTAA
>DAMDCT010000102.1:0-989 GCA_032091455.1 Oscillospiraceae bacterium
AGCTTGCAGAGTCTTTAGTTAACGGAAAGATTTTGAGAATTGAAGGCGGAGATTACAAACTCTGTGACGGTTTGGAACAATCATGTGGCTGTGGTGGCTGTAGAAAGCATAAATATGGTGAAGGTTATCAAAAAAATAGCGATAGAGGTGAGTGATTATTTATTCTGATAAAGTAATTGAACACTTCATGTGTCCTCAAAATGCTTATAGTATGCCTAATGCAGACGGACAAGGTAGCTATGGCGACCCATCATGCGGAGATTATTTGACAGTATATATCAAGGTTGAAAACAATATTATTGAAGAAATAAGCTATCTTGTTTTTGGATGCAGTGCATCTATCGCAACATCAAGCATGACTTCTGTTTTAGCTAAAGGAAAAAGCTTAGATGAAGCAATGCTTATTACTGAAGATGATATTGTACAAGCACTCGATGGATTACCAGAAAATAAACAGCATTGTTCTAATCTTGGAATAAGTGCTCTTCGTAATGCAATAACTAATTATAAAATAAATAATGAAAGCGGGAAATAATTATGAAAATAGCAATTCCAGTAGATGATAATATGGCACAAGCTAAAGTGTGTATTTCATTCGGACGTACACCATATTTCTTAATATTTGATACAGATACTAAGGAAAGCGTATTTTTAGATAATAGTGCAGCAGCAAGTCAAGGTGGAGCAGGCATAAAGGCAGCACAAGCAATTGCAGATAACGGGGTTACTGCATTAATTACACCACGTTGTGGAGAAAATGCAGCAGCAGTTTTAACTCCAGCAAATATAAAAATATATAAAACAATAAATGACAGCGTGGAAGATAATATTAATGCTTTTGTTGAAGGAAAGCTTAATATACTTGATAACATTCATCCTGGATTTCACAATCATGGAGGCTCAGCAAAGTGAAAATAGCTGTACTAAGTGGTAAGGGCGGAACAGGTAAGACTTTTATATCTGTAAATCTTGCCTCCGCTTCAAAAAAT
>DAMDCT010000102.1:999-2967 GCA_032091455.1 Oscillospiraceae bacterium
CTGTATATATTGATTGTGATGTTGAAGAACCTAACGGTCATCTTTTTTTCAAACCAACAGATTTAGTTTTAGATGATGTTTGTGTTAAAATACCTGATGTTGACAAAACTAAATGCAATGGGTGTAGAAAATGTGTTGATTTTTGTAAGTTTAATGCATTGGCATATATCAATAAAAATATTATTGTATTTGAAGAAGTGTGTCATTCATGCGGTGGATGTGCATTATTGTGCTCACAAAAAGCAATAACAGAAAATAATAAGGTGATTGGAGAAATTCAAACAGGTATATCTGAAAATGTTAAAGTAGTTACAGGAATACTCAATACAGGCGAAACTTCAGGAGTTCCTATTATAAAAAAGTTGATTGACAATATATCAAATGATACTGATTTAACAATAATTGATTGTCCTCCAGGAAGTGCTTGTGTTGTAATGGAAAGCATAAAAGAAGCTGACTACTGTATATTAGTAGCTGAGCCGACTTTATTCGGTGCGCATAATTTAAACATGGTGTACGAGCTTGTAACTTTATTTAATAAACCATTTGGTGTAGTTTTAAACAAATGCGTTGAAGGGGGAAATCCATCAGAGGAATTTTGCATAGAGCATAATGTTTCAATACTAGAAAAAATACCGTTTTGCAGTGATCTTGGAACTATAAACTCAAATGGATTAATTGCAGTTCGAGAAGATTTAAAATATAAACAATTATTTAAAAATCTTCTTCATAAAGTGACTAATACTAATTTAATTTTAAATGGCGATTACTAAATTTTTATAAAACCGCATAAATCAGAGCTTTTATAAAAATAAATAGTTCATTTAAAATGAAATAAGTATAAGGGGAGTGAACTATGAAAAAGTTACTAGTCCTTAGTGGCAAAGGTGGAACAGGAAAAACAACGGTTGCAAGTGCTTTTATAAAACTTGCAAATGCAAAAGCATTTGCTGATTGTGATGTTGATGCACCTAATTTACATTTGGTAATGGAACAAAAATATAATCCTGAAAGAACGGATTATATAGGTATGGGCAAAGCCAAAATATATATTGATAAATGTGTCAAATGTGGCTTGTGCAAAGAAAATTGTAGATTTGATGCAATAAAACAAGATGATAATTGCTATGTTGTTGACGATTTTTCTTGTGAGGGATGTGGTGTTTGCGAGGCAATATGCCCGTCAGATGCTGTAAAGCTTCACCCTGATATTGCTGGTGAATTAATGCTATATAAAAATGAAACTCTATTCTCCACTGCGCAATTAAAAATGGGAAGTGGAACGTCTGGAAAATTAGTAACAGAGGTTAAAAAGCAATTGAAATTAGCCAATGCAAGTACTGACCTTGCTATTATAGATGGCTCACCCGGAATTGGATGCCCTGTTATTGCTTCACTTAGTGGAGTTGATATGGTATTGATAGTTGCAGAACCATCTCTTTCAGGAATTAGCGATATGAATAGAATTATTTCTACTGCAAAAAAGTTTGATGTGCATACAGTTGTTTGCGTTAATAAATACGATACTAACCTTGAAAACACAATGCAAATTGAAAGAATGTGCAATGAAGAAGGACTATCTTTTGTTGGTAGAATACCGTTTGATAAAAATGTGGTTACTACAATGAACAAAGGAATAAACATTATTGATGTTGAGTGTGAGGCACAAAAAGCAATTAAAAATGTTTTTGAAGCGACATTAACTTTATTAATTTTAGGACAAAACCTATGATAATTAAAACTTTAGTAGAAAACACATCACTATCAGATAATTATAAAAGTGAACATGGACTTAGTCTTTACGTTGAAACTAAAAAACATAAACTTCTATTCGATTTAGGTATGAGTGAATTGTTTTTAAAAAATGCAAAGAAATTAGATGTAGATATATCTGAAATCGATATTGTTATCATTTCTCATGGGCATTATGACCATGGTGGTGGATTAAAAGCTTTTTTAAATGCAAAC
>DAMDCT010000102.1:2977-5205 GCA_032091455.1 Oscillospiraceae bacterium
AGGCGAAAATTTATTTGAATAAAAAAGCATTTGATAAACATTACTCGTTGAGAGCTAACGGAGTTAGAGCTTATATTGGTCTTGATGAAGAATTGAAAGACAATGAAAGATTGATTTTTGTTGATGATTATCTTAAAATAGATGATGAATTAGAATTATTTTCTAATGTTAAAGGTAATGTATGTGCATCTCAATCTAACAAGGTTTTATTAATGGACGTTGATAACGTAATTGTTGAAGATACGTTTGAACATGAACAAAATTTAATAGTTACACAGGACAGCAATAAAACTTTATTTGCAGGTTGTGCACATAAAGGAATCATAAATATTATAAAACATGCAATGAATATTAAACAAGATAAAATCAATCATGTTATTAGTGGATTTCATTTATTTAATCATAATTCTAAAATATGTGAGTCAAGTGAACTGGTTGGGCAAATTGGTGAATATCTGAATAAAACGGGTGCGGTTTTTTACACGTGCCATTGCACAGGGATTGAACCGTATGAACAACTTAAAAAAATCATGCAAAATAATATTAGTTATTTAGCTACAGGAAGTGTAGTGAAAATATAAATAAAAAATTATATAAAGGAGATTTACCAGTTTGGAAAAGATTAATGCAAATTTTAAATCTAGTCTTCAACCAGCACCAAAGGTGCTTGTATCATGTAGAGGATTAGATGGAGAAAATGATGTTCTTGCAGTAGGCTATTGTGGAAATTGCAGTTATGATCCGCCAATGGTTATGGTTGGTATTGTCCCAACACGCTATTCTTATCATATGATTAAAGAGTCAGGGAGCTTTGTTGTAAATCTTGTAGATAATAGCTATAAAGATACATTTGATTACTTAGGTAGCCGTAGTAAACGTGATGAAGATAAATTATCTGCAATGAAAGTAAAACTGGGTGATGCTGAAAAAATCAATTCACCCATTCTTTTAGATTGTCCTGTTAATATTGAATGTACTGTTGTAGATTCAATTGTAACTGGTTCACATGAAATGTTTATAGGAAAGATTGAATATGTTCATGCAAATAAAAATATGGTTGATAACGAAGGAAATATAGATTTTTCGCAAATTAAATTCCTTTAATTATTAATTTATATACATCTAGATTTAAAACTGGTATAATTAGGTGTAAGAGAATTTTGAGAGTAATCTCAACTAATTTATGAAATATCTGTTAGGAGTAATTGAATATGAGTGAAAATTGTAGTCATAATTGTGGAAGTTGCGGTGAAGAATGCGGTGAGAGAAAAGAAAACAAGACGGATTTTCTAGAAAAACCACATGAACTAAGCAAAATTAAAAAAGTTATTGGTGTTGTAAGTGGTAAAGGCGGTGTAGGTAAATCTCTTGTTACTTCTCTGCTTGCGGTACTTATGAATAGAAATGGTTATAAAACTGCTGTACTTGATGCTGATATAACTGGCCCATCAATTCCAAAGGCATTTGGTGTTAATCAAAAAGCAGGTGGTAATGAACTTGGATTATTTCCAGTTAAAAGTAAGACAGGCGTTAATATTATGTCTGTTAATTTACTTTTAGAAAACGACACAGACCCAGTTATTTGGAGAGGACCTGTTATTGCTAATACAGTAAAACAGTTTTGGACTGATGTTATCTGGGATGAAGTAGATTACATGTTTATAGATATGCCTCCTGGAACTGGCGATGTGCCACTAACTGTTTTTCAATCAATCCCTGTTGATGGTATTATAGTTGTAACATCACCACAGGAATTAGTATCAATGATAGTGAAAAAAGCTGTTAACATGGCAAAAATGATGAACATTCCAATTATAGGTTTAGTTGAAAATATGAGCTATGTTAAATGTCCTGATTGTGATAAGCAAATAAAAGTATTTGGCGACAGTAACATCGAAGAAATTGCAAAAGCTGAAGGCTTAAATGTTCTTGGAAAACTACCAATTGACCCTAAAATTGCTGGAGCATGCGATAAGGGCGTTATTGAGCTTTTTGAGGGTAACTGGCTTGATGGTATAGTAAAAACACTTGAGGGAATGAAATAATAATATGAATAATCATTCACAACGTGCAATGGAACTATTTAAAGAAGGCTATAATTGCTCACAATCCGTATTTGCGGCTTTTTGCAATGATATGGGAATGGATTTCCAAACTGCACTGAAAATTTCATCATCATTTGGTGGTGGAATGGGAAGACTACGTGAAGTTTGTGGAGCAGTAAGTGG
>DAMDCT010000102.1:5215-8585 GCA_032091455.1 Oscillospiraceae bacterium
TATGGTGGCTGGAATGATGTATGGTTATACTGATCCATTAGACCAAACAGCAAAGTCTGGACATTACACATTAATCCATTCTTTAGGCAATAAATTTAAAGAAGCAAACCAATCTATTATATGCAGAGATTTATTAGCGCTAATAGAGAAGGATGACAGCCCAATTCCAGCGTTAAGAACAGAGGAATATTATAAAACACGCCCTTGTGCTGAACTTGTTGGATATGCGGCTCAAATGATGGAAGATTTAATTAATTTAAAAAACAAGGAGAATAATATTATGAAAATAGCAGTAGCAAGCGATGGTTTAATGGTTACAGGACATTTTGGTCATTGTGAAACTTTCAATATCTTTGAGGTTGAAAATGATAAAATTATAAAAAGCGAATCTATTCCTAACCCAGGACATAAACCAGGATTTTTACCAAATTTCTTAAATGACATGGGTGTAAACGTTATAATTTCAGGAGGCATGGGTGGCGGTGCTGTTGAAATTTTCAACGAAAAAGGTATTGAGGTTATAACTGGCGCTACTGGAGATGCAAAAGTTGCAGCAGCAAATTACCTAAACGGACAACTTAAATCTACAGGTTCTGTATGTCATGAACACCAACACAGCGACGAATGTGGTGAATAATTTAAACCGAATTAATAATAGAATATAATAAATGCTGTATATAACAAACTCAAATGTTATATACAGCATTTATTTTTATAAGGTATAATATATCACATATTAATTATTCTTCATCTTGTAGCGCGGCACAACCCTCCTCGCCTGTTCTTACTTTAATTACGTTTTCGACATCGTAAATAAATATTTTACCATCACCAATTTTGCCTGTGTATAATGCCTTTTTAGCAGCGTCTATTACAGTTTTTACAGGTATACTACATACAATGATTTCTACCTTAACTTTAGGGAGCAGGTTAATATCAAGCTCTGCACCACGATAATATTCAGAACTTCCGTTTTGCATTCCACAACCTAAAACATTTGTAACTGTCATTCCTGTAATTTTTATATCTTGCATTGCTTGTTTTAAGTCCTCAAACTTGCTTTGTTTTAATATAATTGCTATTTTAGTCATTTTAACATCACTAGCGATTGATTGTGTTGATGTAACAAGTTCAACAGGAACAGATTGCTCCATTGGAATAGATTGCTCAGTGTGCGTTTTATTATGAGAAACTCCAACGTGCATAAAATCAGCATAACTACTAGCTAATCCATGCTCCTCTATATCAAGTCCGGCAATCTCTTCTTCTTTACTAACTCTAAGCCCAATAGTCTTTTTAATTAGTAAAAAGACTATTGTCATAGTAATAGAAACCCAAGCTATGACAGATATTACTCCGAGTGTTTGCACGGCTAACAACTTAAATCCACCACCATAAAATAGTCCATCTTTAGTAGCAAATAGACCAACTAGAAGTGTTCCTACAGCACCGCACATCCCATGAACTCCAATCGCGCCAACAGGATCATCAATCTTTAACTTTTTATCAATAAATTCGATACCAAAGACAACTACGAAAGCGGCAATTAGTCCAATGAAGAATGCACCAATAGGCGACACAGTGTCACAACCAGCAGTTATTGCAACCAGACCTGCTAGTGAGCCATTTAGTGTCATTGAAACATCAGGCTTTTTGTATCTTATCCATGTAATAATCATAACGGCAACTGTTGCAGTTGCAGCAGACATATTTGTTGTAATAAAAATATTTGATACAGAAAGAAGTGTGCTGTCACCTGTCATAGAAACAGTTGAAGCTCCGTTAAATCCAAACCAAGCGAACCAAAGAATAAATACACCAAGTGCGCCAAGAGTTAAGCTATGACCTGGTATTGCCTTCGATTTTCCACTTTTTGAATACTTACCAATACGAGCCCCTAATATTTTAGCCCCAACAAATGCCGCTACACCACCTACCATATGAACAGCCGTAGAGCCAGCAAAATCATGAAAACCTAGTTGTGCTAACCAACCGCCACCCCAAATCCAGTGACCAGAAACAGGGTATATTAGTGCACTGATTATACCGCTATATATACAGTATGAAATAAATTTTGTCCTCTCTGCCATTGCGCCTGAAACAATCGTTGCGGCAGTTGCACAAAAAACTGTTTGAAAGATTATAAATGCAGGTGATGGAAAAGTTAAATTCTTTAAAACTGCATAATCACCTTGAATAAACCAATCAAGTGAACCTATAATACCCCAATTTGTTGCTCCAAACATAATACCAAAACCAATTATCCAAAAGACTATTGTTCCAATTGAAAAGTCCATTATATTTTTCATTATTATGTTTCCTGAGTTTTTTGCCCTTGTAAATCCTGTTTCTACCATTGCAAACCCCGCTTGCATAAAGAATACCAGTGCAGCTCCTATTAACACCCAAAGTGTGTCGACTGATGAAAACATTTGTGTATTCATTGTATACCCTTCTTCCATATAAAAATAGGCGTGTATTTTGAATTAATCAAAATACACGCCATTGTGTTATTTATTTGTTTAATTTATACTTGTCTGATTGCTTTGGCACTTCAAAAGGATAATTACCACTAAAGCATGCATTACAGAAATTCACATTTGAATCTTGAGCAATTTTTGTTAAATCGTTTAGTGATAAAAAGCCAAGAGAAGTCGCACCGATTTTTTCACATAGCTTCTCTGGATTGTAGGAGTTTGATATTAGCTCTTCCCTTGAACCAATATCAGTTCCAAAAAAGCAAGGGTGTAAAAACTCTGGAGCGCAAATTCTAATATGAACTTCTAAAGCACCTGCTTTTTTCAAAATTTCTACAATATGAGCAATTGTAGTCCCTCTAACAATTGAGTCATCAACGAAAATAACTCTTTTCCCTTTAATATTAAAAGAAAGTGGAGATAATTTAATTGAAACATTTGTCTGCCTCATTTCTTGTGAGGGTGCTATAAAGGTTCTACCAATATAATTGTTTTTAATCAGCCCAATACCAAATTGAATACCACTTTGCTCAGAATAACCCATAGCAGAAACTGTGCCCGAATCGGGAACACCAATTACAATATCAGCGGGTGTATTATGATTTATTGCAAGTAGCTTTCCAGCTTTAAACCTTGCTTCATATACGCTTTGACCATCGATAACGCTATCAGGTCTTGCAAAATAAAGATGCTCAAATATGCAAAGTGCAGTTTTTTTATTACAATAGGTATCAATACTTACGACTCTATCACTATGAACAACAATAATTTCACCCGGTTTAACATCTCTTTCAAACTCGGCACCCATAGCAACTAATGCACAGCTTTCGGAAGCAAAAACAACACTGTCTTCAATTTTACCCATGCATAGTGGTCTTATTCCATATGGATCA
>DAMDCT010000103.1:0-2484 GCA_032091455.1 Oscillospiraceae bacterium
CATTTTAAATGAACTTTAATTATTTTTATAAAAGCTTTGATTTATGCGGTTTTATTAAAAATTTAATAATCGACATTTAAATTGAAATTAGTATCAAGGGCTATTTAACTTTAATATCAAGACCTCCAAAACAACGCAAGCAAGATTCAATATTGCTCACAGTTTCATTTGCAGTTGTTATTTCCACTCTTGCACCATTTGCGAATTGTTCATTTTCTTGATCTTGCTTTTTTTCTCTTATCGCATTTAGGTCTACATGATAAGGCATAGTGTTATTTAGGATTATTCCATTAGTAAAACTTGGTGGTAAGAAAAAGTTAGAAAACAACTTATTCTTGGTTGCGCTATCTGCACTTTTATACGCTACCTTTACATCTTTTATCCCTTTTATCCTTGATGTCACGTTTTTTGCTGCAATTGTTGCCATATCTATTGAGTCAAAATGTGCAATAACAGTTTTATTCATAGCTTTTCCTCCTCTAAGCACGAGCTTAAAAAAATGATTTTATATCATAGTTTTATAACCCAGTGAACAAATAGTGTTCACTTTTATATTATTACCTATAATGTTGAGTTTACAATCAACTTTAAAATTAAAAGCATTGCAAAAGTTACTACTTTGGTGGTATAATAAAACATATATGAGCTTTAAATAATTATTAATTTACTAAAAAAGAAGGAGTTTTTGCCGTGGATATTATGCTTAATGACTTACTAATAATGAAAAAAAATCATCCATGCGGAGAAAACAAATTCAGAGTTCTTCGAATTGGGATGGATTTTAAATTGCGTTGTGAAAAATGCAGTCATGAATTTATGGTGCCTAGAAACAAAATTGAAAAAAATATTAAAAAAGTAATAAGAGATGAAACATAGCTAGGCTATATATCTAATATTAATTATTTACAATATAACAAATGTACATTACAAATAAAATGAATGAGGTATATAACATGTTTGATAAACTAGAACTTACAGAAAAGCGCTTTAATGAAGTTAACGAAAAATTAATGGACCCAAATATTATTAACGACAATGAGCAATATAAACAACTTATGAAAGAGTATAAAAATCTTAATGTAATTGTTGAGCGTTTCAGAGCATATAAAGAACAAAAAGCTTCCTTTGATGAAGCTAAAGAAATGCTTAATGACGGTGGACTCGATAAGGAATTTAAAGAAGTTGTTCAAGAACAATATGATGACAGCAAGCAACAAATGGCTGAGCTTAGTGATGAACTAAGAATTATGCTTTTGCCAAAAGACCCTAATGATGATAGAAATGTTATCGTTGAAATACGTGGCGGTGCAGGCGGTGACGAAGCGGCACTTTTTGCAAACTCTCTTTACCGTATGTATACTATGTACGCTGACATGCATAAATACAAAGTTGATATTATCAACCTTAATGCAACTGAATTAGGAGGCATTAAAGAAGTGAGCTTTAGCATTGATGGCGAAGGTGCATATTCACGACTTAAATTTGAAAGTGGCGTTCATAGAGTACAACGTGTACCAGAAACAGAATCACAAGGTAGAGTTCATACATCAACTGTAACTGTTGCTGTGCTCCCAGAGGCTGATGAAGTTGAGCTTGAAATAAATCCTGCTGATGTTAAGATGGAGGCATTCCGTTCAGGTGGCGCTGGCGGTCAAAATGTAAACAAAGTATCATCTGCTGTTCGTCTTACTCATATTCCAACAGGTCTTGTTGTTACCTGTCAAACTGAACGCAGTCAGCTTCAAAATAGAGAAAACTGTATGAAAATGATACGTTCACAACTATTTGAGAAAATGCAACGTGAACATGACGATAAGATTTCATCAGAGCGTAAATCGCAAGTTGGTACTGGCGACCGTTCTGAACGTATCAGAACTTACAATTACCCTCAAGGCCGTTTATCAGACCATCGTATTAACTTTACATCTTATCGCCTAGAAGAAATGTTAAATGGTTCACTAGATGAACTAATTGATGCATTAATTACAGCAGATCAAGCATTAAAGCTTGCATCTACCGGTGAGTAACAATATCAAATCAAATATTTTTTGTTTACTTGCTTGAAAGGATATTATTATGGATACAAGGGTATTAATTCCAACAGATGAAAATATAGAATATGTAGCCTCTTTGCTTAAAGATGGTCAAGTTATTGGTATGCCTACTGAAACAGTTTATGGCCTTGCAGCAAATGCCTATGATGATAATGCAGTAGCAAAAATTTTCACTGCAAAAGGCAGACCACAAGATAATCCACTTATTGTGCATATAAACTCACTTGATATGCTATCAGAACTTGTGTCTGATATTCCACAAATAGCATATACACTAGCCGACAAATTCTGGCCAGGACCACTTACAATGATTTTTAATAAAAGTGATAAAGTTTCATCTGTTGTAACAGCAGGACTTAATACTGTTGCAGTTAGATTTCCTTCTAATAAAGTTGCTTTAAAACTTATATCAAAAGTTGAGTTTCCTATT
>DAMDCT010000103.1:2494-8173 GCA_032091455.1 Oscillospiraceae bacterium
CCATCAGCTAATCTTTCTGGTAGTCCAAGTCCAACTTCTGCAAATCACGTTTACAATGACCTTAAAGGCAGAATTCCTGCTATATTAGATGGTGGCACATGTGATGTTGGGTTAGAATCAACTGTTATTATGCTTAATGAGGATAAAGTAACTCTTTTACGCCCAGGATATGTTACTGTTAATATGCTTAAAGAGGCTGTACCAAATGTAGAAATTGACAAAGGTGTTTTGCACGAAGTTTCAGAAGATGAGCAGGTTGCTTCCCCTGGGATGAAACACACTCACTATTCCCCACGTGCAAATGTTTGTATTATTGATAGTGATTTTAATACCTTTGCTAAATTCATTAAAGAACATTCTGATGAAAAAATCGGCGCAATGGTATTTGATGGTGAACAGGACAAGCTTGATGTTCCTTGTGTTACATTTGGCGATGAAGATGATAGTATAATTCAAGCAAAACTATTATTTGCCAGCCTAAGGGCAATCGACGAAATGGACGTTGATAGAATATATGCAAGAATGCCAGATAAAAACGATATTGGTCTTGCTATTTATAACAGACTTTTACGTGCGGCTGGGTTTGAGGTCATCACACTATGAGGGTGACTAATGGTACTGTCAATAGTGCTGTTATAGTTGGTTTAACTGGGCAAAGTGGTGCTGGTAAAACTTTAGCATGCGATTACTTTAAAAAGTGCGGATTTGCAATAATTAATTGCGATTTAGTTGCACGTGAAGTAGTGGGCGATGGCACTAACTGCCTTAATGATTTAGCACTGGCTTTTTCCAATATTATACTAAATGAAGATGGCACACTTAATAGAAAAGCTTTATCTGGAATAGTTTTTAATAACAAGGAAAAGCTAAAACAATTAAACAAAACTATTTTCCCTTATATATTAAGTAAGATAAATGTTCAAATTAATACTTTGAATAAAAATGGTTTTGATGTAATAATACTTGATGCGCCAACATTATTTGAAAGTGGTGCAAATGAATTATGCGATATAATTATATCGGTTATTGCAAATAAAGATACTCGAATTAACCGCATTATCGAACGTGATAAATTAAGTGCTGTTGAAGCAACTGCGCGAATAAATTCTCAATATGATGAAGAATTCTTTATAAAAAACTCTAATTTTATAATACGAAATGATAGTAGCTATGAACAACTATCTAATAGCCTAAAGCTAGCAGAAATATTCATTAATACTTATTCCACTTTAAATGAACTTTAATTATTTTTATAAAAGCTTTGATTTATGCGATTTTATAAAAATTTATCAATCGCCATTTAAAATGCAATTAGTTTAAGGAGCGTGTAAATGGCAGTTAAAAAAAGAAATAAACGTTTTTTAATAATTATATTACTATTACTTATAGTTTTTTCTGTGTTTGGAGTTAAATATAGTATGAATTATATTAATAAAACAGTATATAAAACAAACTACAGTGAAATCATAGATACCTATTCAACCAAATATGGTGTTGATAAATATTTAATATATGCTGTAATAAAAACCGAGAGTAATTTTGATAAAAATGCAGTTTCGAATGTAGGTGCTCGTGGATTAATGCAAATGATGACTGACACTTTCAATTGGGTGGGTACAAAATTAAAAGACAACGATACCACCTATGATGACATGTTTATTCCAGAGGATAATATCCGATATGGTGCATATTTACTTGACTACTTAGTTGATGAATTTGATAATTATGAAGCGGCACTTGCTGCATATCATGCAGGTCGGGGTGCTGTTAACGGTTGGCTTAAAAATGAAAAATATTCAAATGACGGTAAAACTCTTAATTCCACTCCAATTAAAGATACTAATCATTATATAAAAAAAGTTATGAAAAACTATAATATGTATTGTAAATTATATAAATAATTTTAAATATATCAACAGTGTACATTGTACACGTTCCAATAATATGGAACAACAGAAAGGACATGAATAACAATGGAAAAAGAGAAATCATTAGGACAAAAACTACAAGATGAGCTTTTAATCAACAGGGAAAACGGTGGCATATTAATGAGCGATGAAACACTCAAAGAAGTGGATTGTTATTGTGAAGGCTACAAAGCGTTTCTAGATGAAGGCAAAACAGAAAGAGAAGCAGTTATTGCCGCTTTAACTCTAGCAAAGAAAAATGGTTTTGTTGAATTTGAATTGAACAAAAAATATAATGCTGGCGATAAGGTTTACTATAATAATCGTGGAAAAGCTATTATCCTTGCAATCGTTGGTACTGAGCCAATAGAAAAAGGTGTTAATATCATGGCATCTCACATTGACTCACCTAGAATGGACTTAAAAGGTCGTCCACTTTATGAAGAAGCTGAGCTTGCATACTTTAAAACGCATTATTATGGTGGTATCAAGAAATATCAATGGACAGCTATTCCGCTTGCACTTCATGGTGTTGTAATTAAAGCTGACGGTACCCCTGTCAACATTACAATTGGTGAATGTGAAAGTGATCCTGTTTTCTGCGTTACTGACTTATTACCTCACCTTGCACAAGACCAAATGAAACGTACACTTTCAGAAGCAATTAAAGGTGAAGAATTAAATATTCTTATCGGTTCTCGTTCATTCAAAGATGATGCTGCAAGTGAAAAAGTAAAGCTAAACATAATTAAGCTTATCAATGAAAAATATAACATTGTTGAAAGCGACTTATTATCAGCTGAGCTTGAACTTGTTCCTGCATTCAAAGCAAAAGATATCGGCTTTGACAGAAGTATGATTGGTGCATATGGTCAAGATGACCGTGTTTGTGCATATACTTCTCTAACTGCAACTCTTGAAGCAAAAGATGTAAAACGTACAATTGTTACTGTTCTTTCTGATAAAGAGGAAGTTGGTAGTGATGGTAATACAGGTCTTAACTCATCATATATGAAATACTTTATTGCAGATTTAGCAAAACCTTTTGGTGTTGAAGGCAGAACAGTTTTGTCAAATTCAAAATGTTTATCTGCTGATGTTAATGCCGCATTTGATCCAACTTTCCCTGAAGTTGCTGAAAAGAAAAATGTTGCTTATTTAAACTATGGTGTTGTAGTAACTAAATATACTGGTTCAAGAGGAAAATCAGGTACATCTGATGCATCTGCTGAATTTGTTGGCGAAGTTACTAGAATGTTAAATAACGAGAATGTACTATGGCAACATGGCGAACTTGGCAAGGTTGACCAAGGTGGTGGCGGAACAGTTGCAGCTTATATTGCAAACTTGAATGTTGATGTTATTGATGTTGGTGTTCCTGTACTTTGTATGCATGCACCTTATGAAGTTACTTCAAAAATTGACGTTTTCTCAACTTATAAAGCATTTTCTGCATTTACAAGAGCATAATCAAAACTTTAGATAATTAATGCATTAAACTGGCAGCTAACACATTGAGTGTTAGCTGCCAGTTTTGACTTATGATTAATTACTTATTGCATTTCTTTTTTATGCTTTTTTCTTAATAATACCGCTGCACTTGCGGCTGCTAGAATTAAACTCCACATAATATTTGGTGTGTCGTCTGATGTTTGCGGAACTTTTGTAGGAGGTGTTAACGGTGTCCTCTCATCATCAATTCCCTCAGTTATAGGGGGAGTTAACGGAGTTTCTGTATCTGGAATTTCCTCAGTAGGAGGTGTTAACGGAGTTTCTGTATCAGGAATTTCTTCAGTAGGAGGATTAACTGGTGGTGTAAGCTTCTTTGTATTTACAAACGAAATAAAGTCTCCAATATAATCTAATCCAACATGCTCCACTTTTGTTATATTACATTGATTATCAATCTCTATATTGATTACTTTACTAGATAAATTATATTCTGATGGTGCTAATATTTCTTTTATTGTATAGTTACCTTGAATTAAATTATCAAAGCTAACCATACCATTTATATCTGATACCGCTGACACTACCAATTCATTATTTGAATATATTCCAAATGTAGCACCTGCTAGTGGATTTTTATTTTCATCTACCTTTATAAATGAAAAACTTGCTTTTTTAATATTAATAAATTTTTCTTGAGCTTGATTAACATCAAATACTATAGTTCCATCTGGATTAACTTGAACAGTAGTTTTTTGTTCAGACCTAATATATCCGACTGGGGCAGTTTTCTCGTAAATTGTATATACTCCAGGATTAATTGCAGTAAACTCTACTGTTCCATCATCTTTAGATGTTGATGTCCCAATTTCAGTTTCGCCTTGCATTAATACAAATGTTGCACCGGATAAATGTTCACCGTTGTTATCAAGTTTTACGAAACTGAAGTTTCCTTTATCACTTTTAATTTTATTAATAAATTCTTGCTCAGCTACGTCCTTAATACCATCAAATGTTGTTGTTCCATTTGGATTAACAGTAAAGTTAATCTGTGCATTAGACTTTGTATAGAAGCTTGGTGCAAAAGTTTCTATAATTGTATAGTCTCCTGGTTGAATGTTTTCAAATTTCACTATACCATTACCATCTGAAACAGTTTCTTGTACCTTTACACCATTTTGCTGTAGTTCAAATGTCGCACCTGACAATATAGACGCTTTGTTATCTGTATATTTAGTAAACTGAATACTTCCACTCTGATTCTTTAGTTGATTTACAAAGAGAGTTTCTGCATTATCTCTAACAAATGTTGTTTGACCATTTAGATATACAGAAAACTCATATGGAGTTACTGCGATGTCATACCATTCATGCGTACTAATTTCAACAATTTTATAATCGCCAACATAAACTTGCTCAAAATCCACTACTCCGTTCGCTTGAGATATAGCAACTTTTACTGCGTTTGCCTGTGTATACTCACCTACATAATTACTAGGAAATAACCCAAACACAGACCCAGCTAAAGTTTTCTTAGTGTCTGTACCAGTTATTAACTGATTAGTGTATTTTAAAAATGAAATATTTGCTGGAACGTTTATCTTAGTATTAACAAATAGCTCTTCAACTTTTTCTTTAGGAATTTCTTTTTCTAAATTATAAAACTCTGCTTTTCCATAATCTTTTACTATGACTGTAATATCACCTTGTGTGTTTGCTATTTGATAATATTGTGGCGCTTTAATTTCTTTAATTGTATATGTGCCTGGAATAATATTTTCAAACTTAACCAAGCCTGTATTTGTTGCTGATAATACTGAACTTCCTAATAAAACACCATCTTTGTATATTCCAAATTCAGCACCTGCAAGAGGTTGCTTATTATCCGCGTACTTTATAAATTCTATATTACCCATCTTCTGATTTCTAAAAGCATTTTCTACAGCAATTAAGTTTGCAATTGATTTTTGTAAATTAGTGGTTCCATCTGAATACACCGTTATGTTTGCACTCGCTTCTGATTTAATAAAGCCTGTTGGTGCTTCTACTTCACTAATTGTATAACTACCAGGAGCAATATCATTAAAGTTTACTAATCCTTGAGCATTTGATAATGCATACATTACATGCTGTGCACTTTCAGTTTTCAGCTCAAATTTTGCCCCTTCAACAGCCTCACCAATAACGAATGAATATTTATTAAACTGTATATTCCCGTTTAAAATAACTTTGTTATTAATAAACTTTTGCATTACATCAGCTATACTAATTTTCTTATTCTTATACTTAAAACTTATATCACCTTTGTTACTTACTTTAACCG
>DAMDCT010000104.1:0-3084 GCA_032091455.1 Oscillospiraceae bacterium
AAAGATTGTCCAAAGCATGGTTATTCATGTGTTCTCAGATGCTGAACTTCCAAATGAAAGTGGAAAAGCACCTGTATTTTATGGCAACGTAAAAGCTGGTTGTTACTTTGTCGATATGGGTGATGATAGCGGTTCGCATTTTGAGTTCGCAGCTTCTGAGCATTTCTTCTTTGGCAAAAATCAAACCGCTTTGCGTGTGATTGAAGGCTTTGATGTAATTCAAGCAGATGCTCAAGCTTATTGTTATGGAACATTGGAAGCAACACCTGCACCAGCACCAACAGTAGGATAGGCGGTGACATAAATGTCGGATACAATACAGGCAACAGAAACTACTAAGCTTGAAGTATTAGAGTTAGTGAAGTATCGTCTTGATATTACATACTCTGATAAGCTAATTGACCAGTCAGTACAATCTATGATTGACAGTTGCAAGCAATACTTAACTGGGGCAGGTGTTGTAAAAGAACAGTTAGAAACACCGCTTGCAATTGATTCATATGTTTTATGGTGTAAGATGTCAAGAGATTTAGACAACAAGGATTTAATTACACATCCTGTTTTCACTAACATAATCATGCAGTTGAAATATGGAGGACAAGAAAGTGTCTAAAAGTATTTTTAATTATGTTCCGAATACCGCTATTCTCGTACAATACGAGAATAGCGAGTATATCAAAGGGCAAAGTTCTAAACCAAAGTGGGAAAACGTAACGTTTCTACTTGGCACACTTGAAAGCGATACATTCTATGTACAGTGGACAAACGCATATGGCAGTGACTTGGTAGTCGCACAAAGTAATAATATTAATCAATTAGCAACCATTCGTATGGGCTACCATCCTAAATTACATGAGGTACTAAATTCGAAAAAAGTAAGAATTTTTGTTAATGGTGAAACTGATGCTAAAAAAGCTTTCACGACATACGGTCCATGTGACAACGTTCACATGAAAAATCAAATGCTTGAATTTAAAGTGCAACGATTGGATGTGAAATAAATGGACCTAAGAGAAGAATTGAAAGGAACATTGGACAGTGTGTTTTTTGATTTAGGAATACATTCACATTGGAAACATAGGCGTGATGATGTTGGCGATGAATATGTTTTATATTGTATAATTTCTACTCCATATACTGAATTTGCCAATAATAAACCAATCATGCAGGAACAAAACGTTGATATTAATTATTATGCTTTAAATGGCACATTCAACAATTCACATATCGAATTAGTTAAATCAGTAATGTATCAAAATGGGTGGACTTTAGTCAATGGCGAAACTGATATACCATTTACAGAAAAAACTATTGAAGATGGCATTAATATGGAGTTTTCTAGAGAGGTGACAGTGTAAATGGCTTTATATGAGACTTTAGACGATAAAGAAAAGCTACTTTACAATGTCCAACATGCTGTAAAAACTTCTCTTAATAGAGGACTAGACAAAGCAGCAGAGTATTTAAAGGGGAAACTGGAGGAAAATTCCCCTGATGATCTTAAAACTAAGTCAAAAAAGTATAAAAATTCATGGAAAATTAACCGACGATATAAAAACATGAGAATTGTTTTTAATTCAAAGATGGTGAACAGTCCTGAAGGTGAAATACCGTTATCGAATATATTAGAGACTCACAATCCACACATGAGAAAAACCTTTGACGATTGTGTAGATGAATGCGCTGATATTATTTTAAATGAAATCGAATTTTAGGAGGAAAAAGTATGTCACAAGATTATAACAAACAAGCAGCTGCTTATCATGGTATCCAAAATGGAAAATATGCAGTTAGAACAGCTGATGGAAAACCAGGTACAGATATTGTGGATTTCCCAAATTTAAAATCTATTAGTTTTGACCCAACTGTAGATCAGCAACCTGTTTATGCAAATAACGCTAAAATAATGGCAATTGTTTCAGACCAAGGTTATACTGGCGCATTTGGAACAACCGCACAGGACCGTGCATTTGAGATTGCACTAGGTCATGTAATGGCAGTTTCAGGCGGATTAGCAGATGTTAATCTTAATTCATTTAAAAGAATTGACATTTACTATGAATATAACGAAAAGACAGCCAACGGCAGTCCTTACGTTGTAAAAGTTTGGGCGCTAAATACTGAGATTTCAAAAGCTTCTAAGAGCCATTCCACAGATACAAATACAGCTGCACTTGGCGAGTGCTCTTATCCTATGACAATTTATGGTGATAAGATTATGGACTCAGAAGGGACTAAGGTTTATAGAGATGCAAACGGCAATGAATTGACAGCTACACGTGTAATTTCTTTACCTGGTGATACAGGTTACGAGGCATTCGATGATAAAGTTCCAGTTGTGAAAATGAAAGTTTCTACACCACCTACTGAAGGTTAAAGGGAGTTTTAAACTATGAAATTGAAAATAGGTAATAATTATTACAATGCTAGTCCTTCTTTTATGACTATGCTTAAATACCGTGCTGAACATGGAATATCATTTTTAGATGAGCAAAGTGTAGATAAAGAAACGTTAGCAAAGTTAATTTATGTAGCCATTCAAGGCGAAAAAACATATTTTCATATTTTTATAAATGACTGTAGAGCAGATAGCTTATTTGAAGCTACTGCTCTTATGTTTTATAAAAGACTTTTGCAAAGGGAAACACAAGAAAATAACTCGCAAAGTAGTGGGGAAGCTGTTGACGAATACAAGATACTTGCATTGTTTTCTATTGCAAATTTGCCTGACTCCATGCTTGACACGCTTAACATCTTCCAAATTATGAGCGTTGTAAATCACTATTGTAACATTAAAAATGGCAATCAACAGGCTAAAGAAATGACAAGTGATGAGCGTAAAAGCCTATATGGAATAACTCCTGAAAAAGAGCAAGAAATCGAATGCTATTTAAGAAATGGTGGTGAAAATATTGGCAGGTAAAAGTGTTACTAGAGGTTTGAATATTGTTGTTGATGGAAAAACTGACAAGTTTGATTCGGCAATGTCAAAGTCCACCGAAAAAGTTAAAGAAACAAAAAATGAAGTGCTTGCGCTTAAAAGAAGTCTACTAACCGAGTGGGACAAAAAAACATTTGTTAATG
>DAMDCT010000104.1:3184-7932 GCA_032091455.1 Oscillospiraceae bacterium
AAGCAACCGAAGATAAAGTTAAGATGTTGAAAAACACATTAAAACAAATAGGTGATGTAGACACTGACGAAGCAAAACAACAAGTAAAATACTTAACGGTTGAACTTGTCAAAGCTGAAACTGCTGCAAAACAGGCAGAAAAACAACTTGCTAATATTAATCAACTAAAATTTGATAGGATAACAAATATTATCGGCAATCTTGGAGACAACCTTGTAAAGGGTGGAGCGGTAATGACCGCAGGGGTTACTCTACCACTTGCGTTGATAGGTAAACAAGCACTAGAAACTGCAAGCGACTTAGTTGAAGTGCAAAACGTTGTAGATGTATCATTTAAAGATAGCGCTCAATACGTAAATGAATGGTCAAAGTCGTTGCTTGATAGTAACGGTATATCAGAGCTAACAGCAAAACAAAATGCAGGTTTATATAAATCTATGGCAAATGGTATGGGTGTAGCAGATGAAGCAGGAACAGAGATGTCTAAAACATTAACTGAATTAATTGGTGATGTTGCTTCATATAAAAATCTGTCTTTTGGTGAAGTGGGTAATAAGTTTAAATCAATTTTTACTGGTGAAACTGAAAGCCTAAAAGAAATCGCCGTTATAATGACAGAGGCTAATCTGAATGCCTTTGCTTTATCACATGGCATGGAACAATTGAGTGATGATATGTCACAAGCGGATAAAGTGGCACTTAGATATGCCTTTGTAGTTGATGCACTTAAAGAAGCACATGGAGATTTTGCAAGAACAATTGATAGTACAGCTAATCAAACAAAACTTGCACAAGAAAGATTTAAACAGTTATCTGCTGAACTAGCACAAGAATTACTTCCTATTGCAACTGATTTATTAAAATGTGCAAATAATTGTATGAAGTCATTTGATAAATTATCTGATAGCCAAAAGAGAAACATTGTTATTGTTTTAGGCTTGGCGGCTGGATTAGGTCCTGTTGTTACTACACTTGGTGGTATTGTTAAAGGCTGTGAACTTAGTGCAAAAGCATGGGGCAAGATAAACACTGCTTTAAAAGCACATGACGCTGCAAATAAGACAGCAATTGCTTCAACTGGTGCATTAAATGCAACAATGGCATTAAATCCATATGTATTAGTAGCGGCAGGAATAGCTGTTGCTACTGCTGCGACTATTGCAAATAGTATTGCAAATGATGAGGTGTTGCAAAAACAAAAAGAACTCAATCAAGCATTAAAAGATACTAAAAATACATATGAACAAACATTATCAACAACAGATTCACAACTACAGTCTCATCATGCAGAGCTGGATGTTGCAGATAAACTGATTAATAGGTATGAAGAGCTTAACGGAAAAGTGGGGATTACAGCAGCTGAAAAAGCAGAATTAAGCAATATAGTTAAGCAGCTTAGTGATTTGCTTTCTGTTGAAATTGGAATAGTAAATAATTCAACTGGAGCATTTAATGCTTCAGCTGCAAGTCTTAGAAATCTTACGCAAGCAAGAAGAGAAGAAATAAGCCAAATTGCTATGAAAGAAAAGGCTGTTGCTAGTCAAAAAGCATTGATTGACTCTGAGGAAAAACTTTTAGAAGCTGAAGCTAATTTAAATAAAGCAAAAAAGGATCAAATTAATCTTGATAAAAAAAATCCTTGGCTTACATTTATTTGGGATGAAGCACCAGTTAAAAGGAATTTATCTGATGCGGAAGAGACTTATAAAAAATATGTTGACGAAGTAAAAAAGTATTCGGGTGAGGTTCAAAAGTATACTGCTTACGTACCACAGCTAGAAGTAAAATCAGAAAGCAAAGATAATAAAAAATCAATTCAAGACATTGAAAAGCAATTCAAAGAGGAGAAGGAACTCCTTGATTATCGTATGAGTATTGGTCAAGAGAATGAGCAAAGTTATTATCAGAAACTACAAGGAATTAAAACAAAGTTTTTCACTAACAGTAAAAAAGACTATGCAGATATGACTGATGAAGAGAAACGGCTTAATGTTGAAATTCATAACCAGGAAGTTGCACTTAATCAAAAGCGATTAGCAAATGCTAAATCATACACTACTGAAAAATCAAAAGTGGCAAAAGAAATGTATGATAAACAAAAACAACTTGCTAAAGATGCTTATGATGAAAATAAAAAGCTTTTAAAAGATAGTTTTGATGACAACAAAAAAATGCTTGAAGAAAACTATAAGCAAGAAATCAAGCTTATTGACGAGGCATACAATGCAAAAGAAAAAGCAATCAATGCTCAGATTAAAGCAATTGATAAACAAATTGAAGCACGTAAACGGTTAAAGCAGGAGCAGGAAACCGATTCTGAAATTAACACCTTAAAGGCACAACTTTCATATGGGAAAATGGATGAGTTTACTCGTAGAGAAATGGAAGCAGAGTTAAAACGCTTAGAGGACGCAAAAGCCGAGGCTAAATGGGAACAGGACCAAAACAATCTCAAAGAAGCTTTAAATATTGAACTCTCTAATGCAAAAGAGGTTGCAGAGCAAAAGAAATCAGACTTGCAGGAATTGCTTGAACTTGAACGTACTGAATTAGAAAATCAGTATAATTTGCAAATGGAAAAGCTTGATGTAACGTATGAACTCCACACAGCACAGCTTGAAGCAATGTTTGAAAATTCATCCACGCAAATGGGCAAAATCTCAAATGACTTTGTAAACACTATTACGAAAGGCTGTGAAAGTGCGGCGGCTACTTTAAGTTCACTTATATCAAAAGCTAACAGTGCAGCAAGTACTATTTCTAACCTGAGGGCAAGTAATAGCTATGATAATTCGCAGAAATCTTCTGTATTTCACATTAATGGTACTAACTATACCGATTCGCAAGTTCAACATATCCTAGATAAATACATCTATGAATAGGGGGATAAAATGAAAACTTTAACTTATATTTCAGACAGTGGAATGATGATACAGTTTAATCAATCGTTCCCCTTTTATGTTTCGTATGCTGATTTAAATAGTGTCGGTGCGACATTTGATGAAATGCAACCGCCTGGAGTTGATGGAGCATATACCCAAGGGGGGACGTACAATAAAAAGATTATTCCTATTGAGGGAACAATCGTTGGTGTTTCTCCTCAGCATCTGTCAGAGTTAAGAAACATGTTAAGCATGGCAATGAATATTCATTATGAGGGAATTCTTATTGTTGAATTGCATAACGGCAAAAAGAAAAAGATTAGATGCAGACCAACGCAAAACCCAAGCTATTCAAAACCTTTCGGTTTAGGTGTTTCATTTACTTGTGAATGGCAGTGCGACAGCCCTTATTGGTTAGCTTACAAAGAAACCATTGTTCCAATAGGTCAGATTATCCCTATGTGGTCCTTTCCATTTACTCCACCTGTTACATTTGGTCGTGCAGTGCAAAACGTTGAAATAATCAACGATACATCCATTGAAATACCTCTTAAAATTGAGGTACTTACACAGTCAACACTAATTGAAATTAAGAATATTACAACTGGTGAATCATTTACTGTGTCGGCACTCATTGAGGAAAATCACAAAATGATTATTGACGGTAACACTTGCGATATTGAAATACTTGACATGATAACTGGAGTTCGTACAAATGCAACAAATAAGCTAGTTGCAGGAAGTCAGTTCATTATTCTTAGACCAGGCAAAAACAAAATTGAGCTGAATAATGGTATAGCTGATAAAACTCCTCTATCATATATTATTTACAATAAACCAAGTTTGGCTATTTAGAAAGGTAGGTTTTAAGTATGGCTTTGATTTATCTTTATAAAAACTTAGAAGATGGCGAAACGTTTACATCAAATCAACTAAAAGTCACAAGCAAAGGCGCAAATATTCAATTTAAAGAGCATTTAAATGCAGTTGGCGAGTTTGAGTTTACACTTCCTACTGAAGATGATTTTTGCAGTTACGTTCAAGAGGATTATCTTATTTGTATTGATGGCTACTTTGGAATTGTCCGACAGCTAAAACAAGTTGAACAATCTAATCAAAATTACGTAGTAGTGAGTGGTGAAGATCTAAAAGGGTATACAACACAGCGTATCACCCTTTACCCTGCAACGGCAATTACAGAGGGCTTACAAGGATATGATGCAATTAAGGATGTATCAACTGAAACTGTAACCAAATACTTTATAAACAAT
Source organism: Oscillospiraceae bacterium (assembly GCA_032091455.1). GTDB lineage: Bacteria > Bacillota > Clostridia > Oscillospirales > Ruminococcaceae > Paludihabitans. The sequence goes on from DAMDCT010000104.1 coordinate 7,338, forward strand.
AATATTGTAAATCCAACTAATCCATGTAGGAAAATAGTTGGATTTTCTCTTGCGACTGATAAGCAAAGAGGACTTGCTAATGATCAGTATATGAGCAGGTTTGAAAAAGTTGATGAAGTTTGCACTAAAAATCTTGAAGGTCAGCAAATGGGATACAAAGTAGATGTTAATATATCACAAAGTCAATTCATTTTTGATGTGATAAAAGGGGTTGACCGTACAGGCATTCAATACGAAAATAACCGTGTAATATTTGATGTGAAGCACAAAAACTTGCTTTCGTTTGAGTATTTTTCAAGTAAGAAAAACTATAAGAACATATTCTATTCCTCATTATCTAAGTCATGCAATGAAGCTGAGTCAATGACTTGTATGTATTATAGTGATGGGGAGCAGGAAGCAAAAGGTGCAAAGCGGTTTGAACAACATCTAAATGTATCTGTAAATCTTCCTGAAGCTGAGATTTACGCAAACATGAAGCAGTATGCCTTAAAGGATGCAAGTAATTACGATAAGGTTGAAACAATTACTGTAAATACACTAGATAAGCTTAAATATGGTGTTGATTATACGCTCGGTGACTTTGTGACCGTAC
>DAMDCT010000105.1:0-4021 GCA_032091455.1 Oscillospiraceae bacterium
TAATGGTATAGGAAAAGAAGTTAAACAAACCAATAAAGAGCTGACTGTTTATGAGAGTTTTGCTTTTCGTATTTCAGACGATATGATTAACGATTATAAAAAATTATATCCAAATGTAAAATTAAATATTAAAAAACAAGAGTATTCCGGTGGTTCTATTGATACCTAAGTAATTTCTCAGAAAATGTCTGCGGAAATTATGGCTAATAGTGGTCCGGATTTAATGATGATTGATCCGGTATTTTGTATGGAGTCAAATGATGTATCAAAGATGATGCATTCTGGTGTGTTTGCTGATATGAGTGAATTCATTGAAAACGATAAAGACTATAATTCAAAAGATTATAATCAAGCTGTAATGAATGTTGGCAAAGTGGGTGATAAACAATATATAATACCATTGTTTTATTATATTCCAATACTTTTGACTACTGAGAAAAACCTTGAAGAAACAGGTTTTAACATCTCAAAATGCACTGATTATTGGGGCTTTGCTGGAGAAGTTGAACGTTATACTCAAAATATTAAACCAACTTCCCCTATTATATTTCCTGAAGGAAGTAGTGCTATTCAAAATTTTTGTAATTTAGCTGGAATAGACATTTTGGATTACAATAAAAAATCCATCACAGTTGATACTTCTGAATTTAAGGAAGCTGCTGGTTTTTATGAACGGTTATGTGGAAAAGTAACTATGTTCAATGATAATTATTCAGGACAACAATTTTATTTTTTGAATAGTGGTAAGTCTGTATTTGGCTTTTATTCTTCTGATTCTTTTGGTGATTTATTATTATCAATTCAAGAATTGTATAGAAAAGAGAAACAGCCTGTGATGTTCCCTGTTCGAAACAAAAATGGTGGAGTTAATGCATTATACAATTATGGAGTAGGAATTAGAAATAATAGTGCTAATAAACAAAATGCATATAATTTTGCAAAGCTTTTATTATCTGAGAAATATCAAGCAAATAATAGTGGATCTAATACATTTGGTATTCCTGTTTTAAATTCGGCTATTCAATCATCATATGATGATTTCTATAGCAAATCATTAAATACATCTACTAGTACTGAAACGTATATGTCTTCACCGTTACCTAAGAAAGATTTTGATCAGTATATGAGCTTTATAAAGGAAATAACAGGAGCTACAATAGTATGTGGACCAGATAAAAAATTTAGAAAAATCATGAGACCGTTTTATAAAGGTGAAAAGAGTTATGAGGAATGCATTAAAACTGCAAAAGAGCAATTGGAGATTTATATATCAGAATAGAAATCAACAATTGGGGGAGGCATAACTATGAAAAAGCTAATATTAATTATATTATCAGTATTAATAATCTGTCCATTAGTAACTGGATGTAATGGTATAGGAAAAGAAGTTAAACAAACCAATAAAGAGCTGACTGTTTATGAGGGCTTCGCTTATCGTATTTCAGATGATATGATTAACGATTATAAAGCATTATATCCCAATGTAAATCTTAAAATAATAAAGCAGGATGAATCCAAAGGCTTTTTAGACACTGAACAAATGAGTCAAAAAATGTCCACAGCAATCATGGCTAATAGCGGATCTGATTTAATGGTCGTAGATTACTTATTTTGGATGGAAGCAGATGTATCAAAAATGATGCGTTCTGGTGTGTTTGCAGACATGAGTAAATATTTTAAATCTGATAAAGAGTTTAATTCACGTAACTATAATCAAACTGTAATGAATTTCGGTAAAGTGGATAATAAACAATATGTTATTCCGCTGTTTTATAATATGCCCATGCTTTTGAGCACTAAAAAAATTCTAAATAAAGCTGGCTTTGATGTTTCAAAATGCAAGGATTATTGGGGATTTGTTGAGGAAATAGATTTATATGCTCAAAAAATCAATGAAAATTCCCCTATGGTGTTTCCTAGTGGAAGTAGTGCAATTAGGGACTTTTATAAATATGCAGGAATAGATGTTTTTAATTATGATAAAAAAGTTGTCAAAATAGACACTCCTGAATTTAAAAGAGCAGCAGATATTTATCAAAGATTATGTAAAAAATCAGAAATGTATAATAATGATTTTAAAGGCGATCAAAAGGGGTTTTTAAACAATCAGAAATCATTATTCGAATTTTATAATTCTAGTTCATTTCGGGAATTAACATATTCAATTATAAAATTGTATAGTACAAGTAATGAACAACCTGTAATGTTTCCTTTACGCAACAAAGATGGTAAAATTAACGCTTTATATAATACTGGGGTGGGAGTAAGAAATAATAGTGCTAATAAACAGAATGCATACAATTTTGCTAAGCTTTTATTGTCAAAAAAATACCAAACATTAACTAATCGTGTGTATGTAAGTAGTATTCCTGTTTTAAATTCAGCTTTAAAAGCATCATATGATGAATATTTAAGCAAATCATGGCAAGTAATCGAAAATCATAATACAGAATATAAATCTGTACCTCTTCCAAAAAAAGATTTTGATCAGTATATGGGTTACATAAATGAAATAACAGGGGCAATGGTGCAGACTAGCGCAGATAAAGTGTTCTGGAAAAACATGGCGCCATTTTATAAAGGTGAAAAGAGTTATGAGGAATGCATTAAAAATGCAAAAGAACAATTGCAGATTAATTTATCAGAATAATACGCAAAGTCAATTACAGCTAAGTTAAACCAAAGGAGATAGCCATGACAATTAGTAAAAAGGAAAGTCTGACAGGTGTGCTGTTTGCATCACCATTTTTAATTGGATTTATAGTGTTTTTCATTGCGCCTTTTATTGTAAGTATATTTTATACATTCACTTTTGGCACAGGAGGAATATCTTTTGTTGGGTTCAACAATTACATAGAGGTGTTTCAAAGCAGTGCTTTTAAACTTGCAAGTTATAATACATTACGTTTTATTGGAATTGGAGTTCCACTGATAATGATTATGGCTACAATTTTTTCCTTAATGTTACAAAATAAATTTGGTGGAGTGAGTTTCTTCCGTTCAGTATTTTTGTATCCTTTAGTAATACCTATAGCTTCAACAGTTATGGTTTTTCAAATTATATTTTCAAATTCAGGAATAATTAATACTATCTATGAATGGCTAGGTATTCCAATGCAAAGCTTTATTAATTCTGATAAAGCTTTTTACGTTTTGATTTTATTATACATATGGAAAAACTGTGGATATAATATTGTCCTACTTCTTGCAGGTCTAAACTCTATACCGCATGATTTCTATGAAGTTGCAGAAATTGAGGGAGCAACAAAGTGGCAATGCTTTAGAAAAATCACAATGCCCATTATGATGCCAAACTTTTTCTTTGTATTTGTAATATCAATTATTAATTCATTTAAGTCATTTAGAGAAGCCTTTTTGTTAAGTGGAACTATGCCACATAAGAGTATATATATGATGCAACATTTCATGAATAATAACTTTTCTAATTTGAACTATCAGCGACTGTCTGTTGCTGCATTATTAGTATTCATTGTGATTTTTGCGTTTGTATATGTGTTATTTAGGCTTAGAAAGAAAGCAGGTGACATACAGTTATGAGTGTTGTAAAAAACAATAAACCTGCAAAAATATCACGATACGTTGTGTTGTCTTTTTTCTCTATATTTATTTTGCTCCCTATTATTTATACAATAACAAATTCATTTATGGGTGCAATGGAAATCAATAAATATTATCAGTCAATTAATGAAGATGGCAGCCGTACTTTATTTCATATCATACCCGATAAAATTACATTAGACGGCTACTATCAAATGTTATTTCGCAGACCAGATTATCTTTTGAAATTTTGGAACTCATTATTTATGACTGGTGCGATTGTAATTGGTCAAGTAGTGGTGTCCTCACTAGGAGGATATGCTTTTGCGAAATTTAAATTTCCACTGAGAGATTCAATCTTCTTTCTGTTGATTATACTTATGATGATGCCTTATCAAGTTACACTTGTTTCAAACTACATAGTACTTGAAAAGATGAAGCTTATCGGTACATATTGGGCAGT
>DAMDCT010000105.1:4031-7892 GCA_032091455.1 Oscillospiraceae bacterium
AGTAATTTTACCCGGAATCTTCTCACCATTTGGTGTGTTTTTAATGCGACAAGTAATATCGACAATGCCAAATGATATTATTGAAGCGGCAAAAATAGATGGTGCAAATCAATTTCAGCTACTGTTTAAAATAGTAATACCACGAAGCCAAAGTGGAATAGTATCGCTTGCTATTTTATGTTTTATTGATAACTGGAATATGGTTGAACAGCCACTTGTATTTTTGAAAGATAAAACTCAATACCCACTTTCGATTTTCCTTTCTCAGATAAATAGTAGTAATCTTAGCTTATCGTTTGCATGTGGAATATTAGCAATGATACCAGTTGCATTATTATTTGTCTTTTTTGAAAAAGAACTTGTTGAGGGTATATCGTTTTCTAACTTAAAGTAGAGGAGAATTCTAATGAACAATAAGAAAAAACTTATATTGAAAATATCAGGTATTCTTTTATTAGTATTAATAATATGTACATTTGTGTCACGTACAATCTATACAATGCTTCTTCCAGTTGTGAAGTATGAGATTGTTCAAAATGGAACAATCAATACTTCAGCTGATGCTAAAGCAAACTTTTCATATACAAACATAAAACATATAATAGCAAAAGACAACTCAATTATAAATGAAGTTAAAGTACAAAATGGGCAGAATATAAAAGCTAAGGACGCAATATTCACAACATATGTAAGTAATGATAATATTACAACGAAAAAACTTCAACTAGCGTTATTACAGCAACAAAACCAGCTAATACCTAATCCAATACCTGATAAATCAATTTCTGAAATAGAAAAACAAATTGGAATTGCTAAAAAGGAACTTGAATTATATAATGATGGTGTGCCATATGACAACTACTTTAAAGAAGAACAAATTAAAAGGAATATACAAGATATTGAAAAAAGAATAGAATACGGTGGATTAACAACTGATGAAGAGAAGCAACTTAAAAATGATTTAAAAATCGCATTAGAACATAAAAATCAATATGAACTTCAACAAGCAACTAAAAATAAAGTAGAAGATGAAAAACTTCAACTTGCAATTGATAAGCTTAATAATCAATTAACGCAAGCAGATATATCTGATGAAAAGAAAAATGAAATTAATCTATTAATTGAAATTTCAAGACAAGAGCTTGCTGACCATAAAGCTAAAATTGCAAATGGTGGTAAATTCACTTCTGAATATGAAGGCACAATCACTAAACTATTAATAAAAGATGGTGACAATATAACAAATGGTCAACATATTGCAGATATAACAACAAAAGATTCTAAGAAGTGTGTTACATGGACGATGTCATTTGAGGCAAGCAATGAATATACAGTTGGTAGTAAAGTCAACGTATTATTTGCAGTAGAAGATGGTAAGGATTTTGATGGAACAGATAAGAAAAAGGAAGTGGTAGTTACCACTGAAGTAACTGACAGGCAATATGATGAAAAGAATAATTCATATATATTCACAGCAAACATAAAAGATTATGACAATATTCCGCTTGAAACACCTGTAAATATTAAGCTCATAAAATCAAGTGTGCCTTATAATACAATACTTCCAACTTCTTGCTTAAATAAAGAATCAGACGGTAAATATTATGTTTTGGTAATTGAAGAACGCCAAGGATTTTTTAAGAAAGAAAGCTATTTAAAGAAAGTTCAAGTAGAAATAATTGAAAAAAACAACCTTGCTGCAGCAGTAAAAAGCACATCAGTATATGAAAGAATGAAGATAGTAAAATACACGTCTAAGCCAATTAATGATGGTGATATAGTAAGTGTGGTGGATTGAAATGGATAAAAGTTCATTTGTAAAGAAACTAACCGTATCAATTATACTACTTGCAATTACAATTCTTTTTTACATAGTGCAGTGTAATATTATCAAATTAACTGAAAACACATTACCAAAAGGGATTGCCTTTAGTTCTGCTAATGGGATGAACCTTTCGTTTGATGAAGCAAAAAAGGCAAATATTGAAGTTGAGGATAATTCAATTACAAAAAGATATGAATATGTCTTGCCTGGTGAAGAACGAAAAGAAACAAATGAAGTTAAAGCTGTTTCAATAAGTGCAGTAGGAATAAAGAAGGCTCAACTTACTAGTGAACTGTCTAGTGAGATAACTCAAGTAAATGTTGTGCTTACCGATGAAAAATATGCGGATATTGTACCTATGGATATGGTAATCGGAAATTATTTTACGGTTTCAAAAGTACCAGAAGAGAATAGGTTCATTGTAATAAGTGATAAGCTTGCAGTTAAATATTTTAAGAACTATGATGTAATTGGACTTGATTTAAAAATAAATCAACAGGATTATACCATTTGTGGAGTATATAGAAGTGATAATTCACTAACAAGTAAGCTATCATCAAACGGCTTAGATAATGTTTATATGCCTTATTCAGGTATGCAAGATTATGATAAAATGCCTGTTAATTTTCTACTTGCAGGAACAAATACAAAATTTTCGCAAGCTATAACCGATAAGATAATTAAAAATACTGGTAAAGACCCCTATCCCGACTTAATAAGTAATTATTCTGATACACTGGCACTTGTTAGGCAAAGTAAAAGCGTTACAATATTTTTGTGTGGTATTATTATAATGATAACACTGTTTGTTATACTTTTAAGGCAAATAAAAAAGACATATCATTCTTATAAAAAAGAGGAATGCAAAAGAGATATATTGATAAAAGCTGGTATTGGTTTATTATATTTAATAGGAATTGTGGTATTGTTTTTAATAGTTAAGTTTAAAATATATTTCCCTCAAGACATGCTTCCGCCAGATAATATATTTGATGTTAAATTCTATATTAATATAATTGTATCAAGCATGCAAAAAGGAAACAGCATATTGCTTTACGACTATAATTTGAATTTTGCCTATATGTCAATGGTATTATCAGCAATGGCTGGATTATTAACATTTGTATCATTTGTGGTTACATATGTATATGTAGTTGTAAATACTAGACGATGGATTGGGGCTAAGTAGAAGCACTAGTATTATTATATTTTATATAACAGTTAAGTTCGAAAATTCATATTTTATACGCTTTTAGAAAATAATACATATCGATAAACGGAGGTTAAAGATGTCTAAAAATTCAAGTCAAAAGTTAATCATTATAAGCGGTTCACCCTGTGTCGGTAAAACCACAGTAGCAAACAGCTTATTTGAGTCATATGAAAATAGTGCTTACTGCGATGGTGACTGGGTGTGGTGCGTCAATCCATTTTCGCTTAATGACCCAAGATTGCGAAATGGTGATAAAAACATATCTTTTGTTTTATCCACTTACTTAAATTCAAATTTTGATTATATTATTTTTTCTTCTGTTGTGGTGATGTACGAATCAATTCGAGAACCTATATTAAAGGATATTACTGCTAAGAATTACACGACAATTGGATTCACATTGACTTGCTCCGAAAAAACGCTTATTGAACGGCATAATAAACGCGGTGATAATAATGAATTATCCTTTGAATGGCTGAGGTTAGAACACTATCAAAACGATTTTGTTATCAATACTGATGACAAGACGGTAACACAAATTGTTATTGAAATAAAAAGTATAATAAGTCAACTGGAGAATAATTAAATTTTCCATTCGCAGTATAATTTCATTCTTCATCTTACTTTCATTACAAAGCGCAGATAATAGGCATGCTGTTCCCTTTCTCCGAGATTCACATTATGTTTATTAAATACTCAATTAAACCTCTTCCCCACTTTTCTTAATAAAAGTACTATCTAAATATGCCTTTCATCATCTATACATAGTTGATGGCATCATGGATGGTGCTTTGTCTTTTGCTATCTTTAAATCGACCATCAG
>DAMDCT010000106.1:0-7853 GCA_032091455.1 Oscillospiraceae bacterium
CATCAATAGTAAGATTTCGTGTAAGTTGATAAACTATTGCACAAATCATTTCGAAATGTCCTAATTCCTCTGTGCCACTATGTTGTAGGTTATGACAATAATAAATAAAATTAGCCTTTTGGGGTGATAGATAGGGTGAAGTCATCAGGACTTCCATGCCATCTTCCACTTACAGACTTATTATAGACAGCTTTAATAATAACACTTTTGAGCAGGTCGTTTTTTTGTTCGATATCTTCAGCTTTTGCATAAGCTTGTATCACGTGCTTAATTCTTGGGATAATATCATTTTGCTTGTGCAAACTCTCTTTGTCAGTTAACATTTGTTTTTCTAGTTCTTCAATTTTGTTTGCAACCTCAATTGATTTATCATTAATAATTCTACTTCTTTTCAGAAAAGTTTCAGTTGTGTATACTCCTTGCTCCAATAAATCATGCAAATTATCTAATTGCTTTTGTAGCTTTGTAAGTTCATTCTTACTTGTTTGCAAAAGCTTTTTTGATGTCTTATTTTGTTCAAGTTCAGGCAATTTTTCTTCATTCAATTGTGCCTTATACTCTTCAAGGTAAATTTCAAGTGATTTTAATAAAACACGCTCAACAGAAGGTAGGGGAGCACTAACAGTTGGGCATCCTAACGTTTGACATAATAATATTTCATTGGCACAATTCTTATATGGTCGGCGAGTCATGTTCTTTCCACACACACCACACACAACAATACCTGACAGTGGATTTTTAACAATATACTTGCTTGGCACTTTTCGCCCTGGATTGTTTGATAATATTTCTTGTGCTTTATCCCATTGTGAATTATCAATAATAGCTTTGTGTAAACCATCAACAACAGTTATATCCTCAAGTTTTAAGCGGGGTCTACTAATTAATATTTCACCGTTCTCAACACGTTTTACAGCAGGTCTACCGCCCCATTTTATTTTGCCTATATATACAGGGTTTCTCAAGATAAAGCTTACTGTTTGTGTGGTCCATGATTTGCCTGATGCAGTTGGTATACCAGTTGCATTTAAATGTTTAGCAATATTAGTTGTCCCAAGACGCTTTAAAGTTCCATCAGCTTGTAGTTGACCAATTGTGAAATATTCAAAAACTAGCTTTACTATTTGAGCTTCATCTTCTTTAATTTCAAGCGTATATCCTTTTTGCTTTTCAAGTTTGACACGTCTATATGCATAAGGCTCTTTATTGCCAACGTATTTACCCTCGTTTATAGATGCCATTCTACCTCGTTGTAAACGTCTGTTAATTGTCTTATATTCACGTCTTGACATAAACAAACCAAATTCGAAATATTATTAGGATCATAAGTTTTCATAGGAGTAATGATTTTGGTATTTGTATATTTGAAAGCTTGTGCAACAATGCCCTGGTCAATCGTGTCACCACGAGCAAGACGTTCCACTTCCATTACTAAAACACCTTGCCATACACCTTGTTCTACTTCATTTAATAGTTGTTGCATAACAGGACGTGCAGCAATGGTTTCGCCAGATTTAACTTCATTATGAATTTGTGTAATCGGTATTTTAAGAGTACCAGCAAGACCTAACAAAGTTTTTCTATGTCGTTCAAGAGTTTCAGCTTCACCTTTTTCTTCTGCCTCAATATCTGCCCTTGATTTTCTAAGATAAATACAATATGCCATTGTTTCACATCCTTTCATGATGTTATATTAGTATGCCCCATTCAATTGAATGGGGTAGTGCGATATGTATTATTATATTTTTTCTTGTTCTTTTTCATTCTTATTTGGATCGATAAAGTTTATCTCATTTAATTTATTGCATATTTTTTTAAGATAATTAACAATACGTCCAATTGCTAAAACAAATATAGACGAAATTATAACAGAAAATGATTTTGACATGGTATTAAAAGAAGGGGAGTAGACTAAAATTCCGATACTACTTACAATACCTATACCAGCAATTATATAGCATAAAATAGGAATTGGGTCTTTAATTACATATATTTCCTCAATATGTTCTTCTTCGCTTTCTTCATAACAATCATCATAATTACTTTCACCAGGCTCTAAAAAGCATTTACACTTCTTACAAAACTTTTCGCTTTCATCATTAGGAGTGTTGCATATAGGGCAAATGTTAGGCTCTATTTCACCAGTTCCTTCGTCACCACATTTAGGGCAAGTTTCATCATTAAAATACCAATCGCATTTTTTACAATACATTTTGTCATTCTCCTTAGTTGTTATTTGTTTACTTATATCATTTCCTTTAAATCTACTGCTAACTTTTGAAAAAGAGGAAGATATTTATTAACAATGTGTTCCGAAATTTCTATTGCAACTTTTTCATCATAAATATGTGAAGTTAAGTTTCTATCCTCAACCATATCAATCCATACAGTATCATTAGAAATAATATTAGATGAATAAGCCTCTCTTAATACGGCTTTTGGTGAGTTTATATTAACAATACCTTGGTCGGCAAGATAACGTTTAAGTAATCGCCAACAAATCTCAAGTGTAAATTCAAAGCGCTGAATAAGTGCATCACGCAAAATATCATTACCATAGTCAAAGTCCGTTGCAACATCTTCTATTCGATTAACGGCTTTACAATAGTTTTCATATTTTTGTGTTATATCGTTCATATAAAATGACACCATCCTTTTTTATATTATCTAATAATTGCATATTTGTATCGTCCGATATATGTACAATATCAAATTTAAGTAAAGTTCTTACCGTTTCATCAACAGCTGAATTAAATTGTAATTGTTGGTTTTTTGGTATGCCATAGACCGCAATATCAATGTCACTTCTATCAGAATGAGTACCCCTAGCACGAGAACCAAACAGAATAACCTTGTCTGCATTATGCTTTTGTGCAAGTTCAATTATTTGATTATATATCTGTTTCATGTGTCACCTCGTTAAAAGTAAATTATTCTATCCCCTCATAGTAACAAACTATCTTTTGCATAAAATCCTGTGGTAAGTCAAAATGTTCTGCTAACTCCCACAATTGTGTATAACCATTCATAACTGCTTCATGTAACTCGTCTTTACTGACGAGTTCTTTTATTGACCATCTTGTTGCTCTAGCTTCATGTTTGCAAATTAGATCTAAAGGGTTATTTACATTATAAAAACTTCCTGTTTCACAATGGCCTAGTTCATGAGCAAGGCAAACCTTTTTTTGTGCGTTTGTAAGATTTTTTTCATTAATAGCTATTGCATATTCTCCAGGGCTAAGTTCAACTACTAAAGATTTAAGATTAATCTTATTGAAATCATCTACGCTAATATCTCTACTTTCTGCAAAATTATATAAATCTAGTGTATCTGTTATGTCATTCGCTCCTTTGTTGTGATTTTTTATATCGAATAAATTCCAATACATCTTTCTTGTTTTCTTCCGTAAGTTCTTTCGATTCGGTAAATAGTGCAAAGTTTACGCCATCAAGTTGTTCATCAAGGGTTTTTTCTCCACGCCCTAGAAGGTAGTCTGTAGTTACGTTAAAGTAATCAGCAATTTTTAATAATACCTCAGGTGATGGAGTAACGTTTGCTGATTCGTATTTCGCAATTGACGATTTATCTAGTGTTAGTATTTCTGCCAGTTGAACTTGTGTAACTTTGTATTGTCTTCTTAATTCCTTGAGAATTTTACCAAACATGTTATCACCTCTTATATTTATAATAATGAATTTAGTTCATATTGTAAACAGTAAAATTAAAAAATATGAAAAACATTCAGAAAATCTATTGACAATTAATATTATTTACTATAAAATATGAATATAATTCAGAATTGGAGGAAATGATATGAATGGAATTAAGAAATTAAGGAAAAAAGCAGGGCTTACACAATTTCACTTGGCTGAATGCTTGAGCATAGAACAATCAACCATATCCAAATGGGAGACAGGAGAAAGCAAACCAAGAACTAATATGTTACCCGTGTTAGCAAAAGCGCTAAATTGTACAATAGATGAACTTTTCTAAGTCCTATGCATATTGATTCTATTTTTGTCCATGTATAGGACAAATTAAGCGGTACATATACCTTAGTAGAAAGGGGATAGTTGCTATGACAAAACATCAACCGCTAACACAGCAAGAACTTAATCAAGTAATGGAAGAAACAAAAAATAACAAAGTTAAACTAAAAGGCAATATTATTTTTACAAATAAAGTAGGAAATAGCAAAGTGATTTTTACAGATGAAGCACTTCCTAAGACACAAGAAGAAAAGAAAAAAGTTACTGCTGGGATAGAGCGAGCAATTGAAGCAATATATCCTGGATATAAATGCACCGTTACATCTCCACGAATGATATAACAAAATAATAAGGATGTGAAAGCATGTTTGAAGTAGCATTTGCATTACTCGGCATATCTGCCTTTTTGCTGTTTCTAGCAATTGGCGGTTACATAGTGGACAAGCTTCCTGACGGGGAGGTGGAAAAGTATGAAATCAAAAAGTAAGGTCGCAAAAAATGAAACAGCCTCTAAATTGAAGAGACTGTTAAACTCAAATTTTGCACCAAATGAAATTAATGTAGCATTTAGCTATAATGCATCAGCAAAAATATCATCAAAAATTGGCATCAATCGATTAATTGAGAAAATGTAGTTAGTACAAAGCTTTTTCTCTTCATAGTTTGCGTCAAGAGTTCCATTTAGTATCATATTTGCAACATTAAGAGAAACTGACATCATGCGTAATTCATTGGGAGTCATGTTCAGCTGACAATTTTCTAATTTTTCGATAGCACTTTCACAGCACGCACAGTTAATTAGATGTTGACAATCAGAAGTACCATCCATTCTAATGTTTAAACAAACTGTTAGTGTGCATAAAAAAGTTTCAATATCTTCGTGTGATAATTCATAATGAAATTTTTTCATTAAATTCACCACCTTTCGACTAAATATTACGATAGTCGAATAAATAAATCAAGAAAGGATAATTGTGTAATGACTAGAAGACAACAAAATATACACCCTAAAGACATTTCACCAAACTGTCCTAATTGTGGACGGCCAATAGCCTATATTAAACGTAGTGGTATATGTGCAATTAAAGTTGATCCTAAACCAGTTTACTACATACCACAAGAAGATGGACCAGCAAATATAATTACCCTAAAGGGGAATAAACGTAAAGGAATAATTGTTAATGATGGAGTCAAAGGATATTTCGAACACGTTTGTAGAATTAGGTAACTTGAAAAATGAGTAAAGAAAAAGCACTTACATTTCTACTAAAAATGTGAGTGCCTTTGGTGAAAATATCACCGTATAAGATATGAAAAAGTCTTACCTATATTATACATCTTATGCGGTATATTTGTCAAGAAAGACGGGACTTAACTGTCCCAAGTAAAACTTGATAAGGTATTAAGTTTAGACCTATATCATAAGGATGTGAAAATAAAATGCATGTTAAAAAAATGTACTTTGCAGGTGAAACTATTGAAGTTGAAAAAACATATAGTAAAAAAACAGGTAAGCATATCAAAAGGGCAAAAAGAGAAAAGCCAACACCTGAAAAAGTAAAAAAATACAATGAGAAAAAAGCAGGTGATATTTTAAGGCGAAAAGTAAACACCAATTTTACAACTGATGATATACATTTGGTTCTTACATATAAAGAAAATTTAAGACCTGATCCCAAACAAGCAAGTAGAAATTTAAAATATTTTCTTGCAAAACTTAGAGCAGAGTTTAAAAAAATCAATTCTGAATTAAGATACATATCAATTACTGGTTACCTTGATAAAGACTATGATCCTGAAATAGATGATGATTATACAAAGCATAAAGAAGTTGCAATTCATCATCATTTAATAATTAATGCAACAGATTATAAAATTATTACAAAATGTTGGAGAGAATTTGGACGTGCTATGATGTTTCCACTTGATGAAGTAGGGGACTATACAGAATTAGCTAATTATTTCATAAGGCATACAAACCATATTTTTAGAGATATTGACAGCCCATGTAAAAAGCGTTGGAGTTGTAGCCGCAATCTAAAAGAACCAATTTTGAAAGTAAAAGAAGTAAAAGCTGATTCATGGAGAGAAGAACCTAAGCCAGTTAAGGGCTATATGATAATCAAAAATTCTATTCAATATGGAGTAAGTGAAATCACTGGTTATCCATATCAATTCTATAGAATGATAAAAATAAATAACATACGAAAGTGAGTCGATGACAAATGAAAAAGGAAATTACAAAAGTATTAAGAAGTTTAGCAGTACCACCACACATTTTAGGTTATGAGTATCTAAGAACAGCAATTGAGTTGTGCATTGAGGATTCCACGCTAATACATAAGGTGACAAAGGAGTTATACCCACAAGTAGCAAAATTATATCAAACAACAAGTTCACGTGTTGAAAGAGCAATAAGGCACGCAATAGAAATTAGTCAACAAAATGCACGAATAGATGAAATGAATAAATATTTTATTTCATCGCTTAACCATGTAACTAATTCAGAATACATTGCTGCAATAGTTGATGCCTTTAAGTTAGACATGGAGGGATAGTTCATGCCAAAAGTCACACTGCCTCATGTAAGCGAAAGTGTAGAGCAAATATCATTGTTTCATTGGGCTACTTGGTTGAGTGGTACATATCCAGTTTTAAACCTTATGCATCATATCCCAAACGGAGGGAAACGAGATAAGGCAACAGCTAAACGGTTAAAAGCTGAGGGAGTAAAAGCAGGCGTTCCTGACATTTGCCTTCCTTGTCCAAGCGGTGGATTCCATGGCTTATACATAGAACTAAAAGCAGGTAAAAATAAAACAACAGATTATCAAGATGAATGGCTTGAAGCTTTATCCAAGCAAGGATATAAAACAGCAGTATGTTATGGGTGGGAGCAAGCAAGCGAGGTTATATTAAATTATATCAAAGGAGCAGGTGCAAATGCCACACATATATGAAAACTGTGTACCATGCCCTTTTCACCATTGCAACGGTATAGAAAACATATGCAAAGTGAAAAAATGTGTAATAACTAAAAAAGGTGTTATGCCAATACCACCAAGCAGTTGCATCCACTCAAAGGAGTTCAACGAGAATTTTATAAATAAGAATGTAAGTAATCATTAATGGAGGAATGACAAATGCCAAAATGTGAAGAATGCAATTCACCTAAAGGAGTAAATCGCCCATGTGGGGAATGTGTGTGTGATATGTGTTGTGATATATGTCACGCAATGGATATATGCGAATATTTAGATTGTGAGGTGGAAAGCGAGGATGATGAATAATTTTTTACCTGTTCAATACATAAAAATAACTCCAAGCGAGTTAAAGCAATCTGATGCTAAGTTTGTATACATCAAAATTAGAAATAATTATTTTATGGCCGTGCATGATAAAGGCATGATAAAGCTTAATGAGCAGAGCGACTTTATATCTGCTGAAAGTATAGTTGCTAGTGGATATGAACTTTATATATTAAAACAAGAGGTGAGCAGGTGATTAGTTTCCTCAAGCAATTAAAACAATATCGGAGCAGGTTATCCAAACAGCAATATAAAACCCTAAAAGGACAAGCTTTAGCAGGTGACCTTGTAGGAGCACAAAAAGGGTTACATAAAATAATAATCAAGTAGGAGGTATTGGCACTTGACAAAAAAGGAACTTTCACAACTTTATTACTTAAATCGTGAAATAGAACAGCAAAAGCAAAGACTAGCCGAACTTGAAGCCACAGGAACATCCATAACCCAAACAATTACAGGAATGCCCCACGTTGCAGGGATAAGTGATAAAGTCGGAAAGTATGCGGCAGAAATAGCAGATTTAAAAGCATTAATTGAGTTAAATATACAAAAGTG
>DAMDCT010000107.1:0-6105 GCA_032091455.1 Oscillospiraceae bacterium
AAGTACAAGATTTAATGCATCCATTTTTCTTCCCATCGGAGCATCAATGAAAAATTGTTCTATGTTATCTAAAGTAACATTCTTTTTATCAATTTCAATTATTTGTGGGTCAGTTTGAAATTCTTTTGTAAGTCTTAATATAGATGGTGGCATTGTTGCAGAAAACAGAATAGTTTGACGATTTTCAGGAGTGTCAGTTAGAATAGTCTCAATATCCTCTTTAAAGCCCATGCTTAGCATTTCATCTGCTTCATCCAAAACAATCATCTTAAGATTATTAACTTTAAGTGTTTTTCTGCGCATATGATCCATAATACGTCCGGGTGTTCCGATTACAATGTTTGCTTTTTTAAGTCTTACAATCTGTCTGTCCATAGGAACACCGCCGTAGACTTCAACAGCTCTAACGCCGTTTTTAAACTTAGTTAGTTTTTTAATCTCTTCACAAGCTTGTTGTGCAAGCTCCCTTGTTGGACATAGAATAAGCACTTGAAGTGTGCTTTTAAGTTCATGTGTGTCAATTGCCTCAATTGCAGGAATTGCAAACGCAACAGTCTTACCTGTTCCTGTTTGTGATCTTCCAATAACGTCAACACCTGTTCTTATAAGTGGTATTGCTTGTGATTGAATGCTTGTTGCTGTGTCAAAGCCCATCTCATCAATTGCTTGTTTTACTTTTGGTGTAAGATTTAACTCTGAGAATGATAGTTCGTTCATTTAGTTCCTCTTTCCGATTATACTTGTTTAGGTATGAAAAGTTGCATATGCTGTGCTTTTCTTGCATAGTACAATTTCTGTACCTATTGTGACTGCTTTTCGCATTTGTACAAAAGTAGTCTCGTCTGATGCCACAACAACAAGTAAAAAGCACCCGCATGACAAATGCCTTAGATAAATACTGATTTCTGATTTCAATTGAAATATTTAATCAAAATTAGTATAAGCTAATATGAATTAGCTACTTAAGCGATTACAGGTGATTATAATTATTAAATATGATTTGTAGATAGTACAACTTTATACAAAATACTAATTTTATTTAAATGGAGATTATTGAATTTTTATAAAATCGAATTAATCAAGTCTTTTATAAAATAATCAAAGTTCATTTTAAATGAAATAAGTATCAATAAATTTCAATATTAATTAATATTGAAATTTAAGATAAGAAGTATATTACAAATTATACAATAAAAAAACGAGGATATACACTCCTCGTTCATTATTTTATACAAACTTTAATTTTAAATTAGAATTATATAGTAATACTCGTAAATGTGACAATTAATTATATCACAAATCAATGTCATAGTCAACAAATTATTTGAGATAAAGGTAACATCATATTAATACTTGCTATTAATTATGCTAGTCCGCACTCGTCATAGTCTTTCCATTTTTTGCGATATGCTTTATCACTTGAATAGCGGTATATCATATAAGCGGTGGTAGTTGCAATTACAGCAATGCCTAGCAAAAGCGAAACGACAGGCATTTGCTTTTTTGGAATTTCAACTTCGTTTTTGTTTTTCATAATTATTACCATTCCTTTCGCAGTGACTTGGAGTTTTGTGCAGTTTGGAGTAGCCAAATTCAAAATATAGCATAGCTAAATTTTTGCATTACTTTAATCCGATAAGCGCAGAACCCTTGTTTTGAAATTTATTTTTAAACTGTAACCTTCCAATAAATAAAGTATAGATATATAATACAAGAAAAAAATATATAAGTCAATAAAAATTGAGTATTGTAAGGAAGTAATACTACTAGTTTATCTTGTATATATAAAAATAATCACAAATAAAAAATAAAAAATGAACGGCAAAAACCGTTCATTTTTTATATAAATTCACTTGCGTGAATTATGCTTTGTTTAATTTAGTAACGATTTGAGATTTTTTTCTAGCTGCATTGTTTTTGTGAAGTAAACCTTTAGAACAAGCTTGGTCAATCTTCTTGATTGCACATTTAACAGCTTCTTGCTTATCAGCAGCATTTGTATCAATCGAACTATTAGCTTTTTTAAGCACAGTTTTTAGGTTTGTCTTTAGAGATTTGTTTCTTGCAGTTTTTGTAGCAATAACTTTAACTCTTTTTTTAGCTGATTTGATATTAGGCATCCTTGCACCTCCTTCACATAAAGCCAGTTTTTTTACATAAACTAACTTTCGTAGTAATAACCACTTACGCAAAACTTAAATGGGTGAGAAAAGCATTTGCATAGGCGATAAATAAGTTAAATAGCAATAAAAAATATTGCATATCAATTCCGCATATGCTAATTGATAGTCTGCTTAAATTAATAAGCAACGAGACACGTTTAGACTATACAGCAACAACTATAATACCACCAATATTAAATAATTGCAAGTGTTTTTTATAATTTATTTTATTAAGGAGGCATACATTATGTCAATAAGAACAGATCTTGCACTAGAAAGGTTGGAGCTTAACGGAAAAATAACTCCAACAGGTGTAAAAAAGCATGAGGAAACAAAACAAGGGATATTAATTGTTAATGTTGAGGTGGAAACAGATGAGGCGGCCGCCCTGCTTAATAAACCAAAGGGACAGTATATTACATTTAACGTATCAGACTTTAAAACACCTTCAGAAAACTTTATGAGTGAAGTAGAAACTGTGGCTGAGGAGTTGAGCAAAATTTTCCCTCAAAATGATAAGGGAGTTTTAATAGTAGGACTTGGCAACTCTGATATAACTCCTGATGCATTAGGACCTAAGGCTATATCATATATGTTTGCAACTAGACATATAGATGATGATTTAAAAAAGAGCATTGGCTTAGAAGGCATTAAACCGGTTTGTGTAATTGCACCAGGAGTATTAGGACAGACTGGAATAGAAACCGCAGAAATTACGGCCTCACTTGCAAAACAACTCAAACCAAGTTTCATAATTGTTATTGATGCACTAGCCGCAAAAAGTATCGAGCGATTAGGAACAACTATACAAGTGTCAAATACAGGCATAAGCCCAGGCTCAGGTGTACAAAACAGAAGAAAAGAACTTAGTGAAAACACACTCGGTGTACCAGTTATTTCGATAGGCGTACCAATGGTTGTCGATATGACAACAATAGCCTATGACCTATTAGGAGAGGGGAATCCAAATAATAGCAGTAAGTCAAACCCCATTGTTTCAGATAGGGGCCGTACGATGATGGTTACACCAAGAGAAATTGATGTAGTAATTGAACATGCGGCAAAAATGGTTGCGTATTCAATTAACAAAGCTCTACAGCCAACACTATCACTAGACGACTTAGTTGCACTTGTTGGGTAATATAAATTTCGATTTCGCATAATATTATATATGAAATATTTGTGGTTTGAAAAGCAAATATATAGGACAGGGTGAGTATTATGCGAAAAAATAAATTTAAACACATAACTAAGGCTTTTGCATTAATTATGTGCCTTCCAATTATATATCTAACAGCTGTAGTAACACTTCCTTTTATTGAGCCAATCTTTAAGGAAGTTACAATAATTTCTGCCGGACTTAGTTTTTTAGAGGGTGGGAAATCAATTTTTATGAATGAGATAGATGATGATTTTGATGGGGAAGTAGATATAAATGATACAGAAATGCTTCCATATGAAGATTACAATGATTCCGACATTGCAAAGCCTTCAAGTGATAGTACCACTAGTACTGTGTCCTCAGAGATAACTACACCTCAAAATTCGGGCATAATAAAAAGGCAAACATACACAGCAGGGGCAACAGCTATATATATTCCGTTAAAAAATGGTTTTATAAAAAATTGTACTTCATTAAAAGCAGATAAAATATTAGCGGCAGTCAACAGTAAACCTAAATTTAAAATTACTGCAAATAATAAACCAGAAGTCTTAATAATGCACACACATGAAACAGAGAGTTATCAAAACGAAAAAAGTGATTTCTTTTCAAAAAATTATAATTCTCGTACAACAGATAATCGTAAAAATGTATCACGTGTTGGAGATGAAATAGAAAAACAACTAAAAGCTGCTGGAATAGGTGTAATCCATGATAGAACACCACATGACTACCCTTCTTATAATGGTGCATATGAACGATCTGCAGTTACTGTAAAGAATATATTAAAAAAGTATCCTACAATTAAGGTTGTTTTAGATGTACACAGAGATGCAATTCAACCAAATGCTGATACTATGATTGCTCCTGTAACAACTATCAATGGTCGTTCTTGTGCACAAGTTATGATTATTTCTGGTTGTGATAATGGAAAAATGAATATGCCAAAGTATATGGAAAACTTAAAGTTTAGTGCAAGTTTGCAAAGTCAAATGGAAAGTGATTATAAAACACTAACACGTCCAATACTATTTGATTATAGGAAGTATAATCAAAACTTAACCACTGGTTCTATACTACTTGAAATGGGTGGTCACGCAAATACACTAGATGAAGCAATATATGCAGGTGAACTTGTAGGAAAGTCACTAGTTAAGACGTTGAAATCACTAAAATAGGAGGAAGTATGTCTACAAAAAAAAGATCAGCAACTGCATTTTTAATGTCATTTATAATAACAATGCTAGTAATAATACTTTTTTCGGCTTTAATATTAATAACACATAGGGTTGAGAGCACTATGAATATAGAGCCAATTGTGGTTTTTACATTAACTGACCATACAAACGGACAATTCTCATTTAGCTTCTTTAATTTAAATGGAAAATTTAATATAGGTAAATTTTATTGGGTGATTGATGAAATAAATAAGTTTCAAGTTTTAGTACCAATTAAGATGAAATCTTTTCTGCAAATTATTTCTACTGCAATTGATTCAGGATACAATATGGTAAAGGGATTTATCAATGTATAATTATATAATATAGAGCGCACGATTAGAGCATTACTAGTCGTGCGCTCTATATATATGTTACAACAGTACTGTTTAAGATGTTAACAAAATAAAAATTCAATCATTTTATCGTACACAAAGGCTAATAACACTATTAAAAAGGTAATTTCTGTAACAAAATTAATTTAAATTTAAGTAACTTATTAATATATTAGTAATACAAATGATACATAATGAATATTAAACAATAAATTATACTATTTGTTTATATACTGTTTGTACAATATATACAAAATACAGTGTCAATGTTCAATGGTTTGTTGTTTTAAATACAATAAATTTCGTTATTGAACTTTAGTCAAAACCACAAATACGTACA
Organism: Oscillospiraceae bacterium; assembly: GCA_032091455.1. Classification (GTDB taxonomy): domain Bacteria; phylum Bacillota; class Clostridia; order Oscillospirales; family Ruminococcaceae; genus Paludihabitans. The sequence continues at coordinate 5,217 of DAMDCT010000107.1, forward strand.
TGCCTTTTATAGTGCATTATAGCTAAAAACTTGTCGAAAACAATTGTCTAAAAACGTTTTAATGGAAAATAAGCCTTGTTTATTGTGCATATTAAACAAAAAACAATGCCCTTTATACTTTGACAAATTACAATATAGTGAATATAATACTTACAAAACGGTAACAATTGTAACAGACAATTTTTACACAAATAATTACGTATATTTAGATATTACGCAAATAATTGGAGGTTTATATGGACTCGATACGAAGTAGTTGTACTCAATTGCTTAAGACAAAGATTGCTCGATTATTATTTATATGTGTTATAAGTACAATTCTAGTAGTAGTACTTGGAGGCGCAGCAGTTGCAAAGTATGCAATAATAATAGATGACCAAGATTCAAAAACAATAGTGTATACTTCTGAAAATCAACCAGAAATTATAATACAACAGCAAAATATTGAATTATCTCAATATGATACAATAACTTTTAGTGGTATTGAAGATAACAAGGGAACTATTAAAATAAATCGAGCTAGAGAAATAAAGGTAAATGCTGACGGTAATCAAAAGGTAGTTTATATGACAGATGGCACTGTTAATGCTGCTTTGCAAAAAGCTTCGGTCAAAATTAATGATGATGATTTGATTAATATTTCACTAGATGAGCAAATTAAGGCTGATATGAATATAACAATTAACAGGGTAGTCTACAAAACAATTACAGTTGACAGTGAGATTCCATGTGAAATACTGAAATTTCCAACTCAAACGCTTAAAAAGGGAATAACTAAAGTATTGACACAAGGCCAAAATGGTATCAATCAAATTGTATCTGAACAGACTTTAATTGATGGTAAGGTTATAGAAGAGAAGCTTATATCAGATAGTGTAACAAAGTCCCC
>DAMDCT010000107.1:6115-7750 GCA_032091455.1 Oscillospiraceae bacterium
GCACCAGTTTCACAGCTAATACCAGCAACGCCAATCAAGCTAGATGCAAAAGGCAACCCTGTGGATTATAAGTATAAGGTTACGGGAAAGGCAACTGCATATAGTGCACTTGGTAAAAGAACAAGTCTGAAGCCAGGAAATGTAGCTATGAATTTAAGTAAGTTTCCTAGAGGAACAAAGGTGTATATAAAAACTCCTAATGGTTCTTTTACGTATGGATATTCTCAAGTAAAAGACACAGGACCTGCAGTTAAAGATGGAAGAATTTTAGTTGATTTATTTTTTAGCACCTATAGAGAAAGTTGCTTGTTTGGGGCAAAAATAGTAGATATATATATTTTATAAAAATGTGGGTGAGCAAAAATGGCTCACCTTTTTATTTTTTGTATGTATAATTATGGTTTACAGGTTGGCATAATAGTGGTAGTATTATATAAAAGTGAATATAGTTATTTAACGTGAATTAATAATATTATAGTAGGTGATGAAATGAAGTTCGAACACATATCAGTTATGGCAGCAGTCATGTGGGAAATACTAGCGTTGGCAGTGGGAGTTTTGGCGTTTTGGCTGATACTATTAGTGTTTGTTCCACATACTTGGATTTGGTATCTGCTTTTATGGATACTTGGTGCTTTGATGATAGGAATAACTTTTATATATATTCCTTTTCTTTATCTTAATACAGAGTTTGCTATTGATGATCAAGTAGTTGTTTATAAAAAAGGTGTGCTTTTTACATCAACACAAATATTATATCTTGATAGAATTGTCTTTGTAACTGTATATAATAATCCGCTTACCCCAATATTAAAAGTAAGTTCTCTTGTCATTAGTGCAGCAGGGGGTAGTATGACTATTTTATTTTTAAACTCTAAGCGTGCCAAAGAGCTTGCAAATATTTTTTCTTGTGATAAGGCAGGTTTTTAGAATGACATATAAACATTCTCATAAAATAAACATAGTAGAGCATACGTCAAAATACCTGGTGCTTTTAGTAGTGCCTATAATTCGTGCACTAGTGTTTACTAATATAGGTTTCTATTCATGGCTAAAAGGTACGTGGCTCGATCTCTCAACAATTTTTGTAATTATCGGCCTTGGATTTATTGCATGGTATCGCTATTGGTATTATATGTCGGATGAAGGAATTCATATTAAAAAGGGGATTGTTATTTCAAAAATCAGATTCATACCATATAGCAAACTTTCAGTGGTATCAATCGAACACCCTTTTTATTTGTTACCATTTAGGGCAGTGAGGCTACGTGCTGATACTGATGGTGGGCTCCCTAGAAAACCAGACTTTGCAATTACAGTTAACAAAAGTGAGCTAGATGAAGTAAGAGAAAAAACAACATCACCATTTATAAATGAGGGCGAAATAAAAAGGGTGTATTTACCTAAAAACATATATGTTGCAATACTATCATTTGCTGTATCTAATACATTGACTGGTGTTTTATTTGTAGCTACATTTATATCCGGAATGGGAAAGGTACTTGGTAAAGAAGTTGAAAAACTCTTAATGGGCAGGTTGACAAAAATTGCTGAGACACTTGCGTTTGGTATCCCTCCAGTCGCAGCAACTTTTGCACTAACATTGCTTGGAGGATGGGCTGTTTCATTTGTTTT
>DAMDCT010000108.1:0-3256 GCA_032091455.1 Oscillospiraceae bacterium
TAAAAGATTCAAGTAATTCATCTTCATGGGATAAAGGTGGAACATATACAGGCTCAATAAATATAAATATACCTTCAAGCCCAAAAACAACTGTTTTGGGTGATGGAAGCACAATGATTGATACAAGCAATATTGCGGATGGTTATATAACAGCTAGTCATCAAGGCAGTACACAGCGATTAAAGCTACAAATAATTAAAGATCAAAAAACTTATAATTATGATTTAAATAATAATGGAAACGAGGAAGTTTTTCCTCTGCAAATGGGGAATGGCGATTACAAATTTAGAGTTATGGAGAATGTTACAGGTAATCAATATGTTCAATTATTTACTGATACAGCAAAAGTCCAATTAAACAGTAGTTTTTCTCCTTTCTTGTATCCAAATCAATTTGTTAATTATAGTCAAGTAAGCAAGGCGGTAAAAAAATCATATGATTTGTGTATGAATGCTAAATCAGATTTAGATAAGGTAAAATCAATTTATAATTACATAATAGAAACTATAGATTACGACTATGCAAAGGCTAAGAGTGTTAAATCAGGTTATCTTCCTAATGTGGATAGTACACTTGGCACAAAAACAGGAATATGCTTTGACTATGCCGCTTTAATGGCAACAATGCTACGAGCTCAAAATATACCGACAAAACTTGTTGTGGGTAATGTAGCCCCAAATGATATTAGCCATGCATGGAATGATGTATATATAAAAAATAAAGGCTGGATTACAATTGGATTAAAGGCAGATGGTTCACAGTGGACAAGATTAGACTCAACATTTGGTGCTTCACAACAAGCAGAAATTGAAAAATTCATAGGGAATGGATCTAACTATACTGTTGTGCGAATATATTAAAAACTAATTTGCAGTATAAAATATATCTGGTTAAACTGATACCAAGATGTAGAATGGAGTTTTATATGAACAATAACAAATCAAAATTGAAACGCAAATTGTTGTCAGCAGATGACATATCAATTTTTTGTGCGCAAATTGGACTAGTGTTAAAATCGGCAATTCCTCTGCATGATGGTATAGAGGCGATTTATGATAATATACAGGACAAGGATGGGCATGAAATAATAAAAGGTATTGGTGATTATGTAGCTGAAAATGGGTTGCTACATGAGGCACTTGATAAAGCAGGAGTTTTTCCTTCGTATATGGTTAATATGGTCAGAATTGGTGAAAAATCAGGAAAACTAGAATCAGTTATGGAATCTCTTTCTTTGTATTATGAGAGAGAGGATGCGTTGAACAAAAGAGTAAAGTCCGCTATTGTTTATCCTGCTGCTTTAGTTTTAATGATGGGTGTAGTTATTACTGTGCTTATCGTTAAAGTCTTACCTATATTTAAAGATGTTTTTAATAGTTTAGGTTCTGAAATGTCTGAAACTTCATCATTTGTAATGAAAATGGGATTTGTTATAGGTCAGTGGGTTTTTGTTGCAATAATTATTCTTGCAGTTTGTATAACAATTATTATCATCCTTGGCAAAACACAAAATGGAAGTAGAATTTTACATTCATTTGCCAGTCGATTTTTTATTACAAGAAAGTTATCTGAGAAGGTTTCGTCAGCACGTTTTGCTGCTGTTATGAGCATGATGCTATCAAGTGGGTATCATACAGAGGATGCTTTGGAGCTCGCAATTCTTGTTGTCAATAATGAAGCTGTAAAGCTAAAGATTAAAAAATGTATAGAGCTAATTCATAAAGGTCATTCTTTTTCTGATTCAATAACTCAGTCAAATATATTTATTGGAATTTACTCTCGAATGGTAAGTATAGGAGCAAAAACAGGGAGCTTGGATGAAGTTATGGAGCGACTTGCAGTAATATATGGAGATCAAGCAGATGAGTCTATTGAAAAAGCTGTATCATTAATAGAACCAATTCTTGTTGGTTTATTATGCTTAATAATCGGTGCTATTTTGTTGACAGTGATGCTTCCTTTAATGAGCATTATGTCATCTATAGGATAGAGGAGGGCAACTTAATGAAGCTTTTCAAAGAGAATAAAAAAAGTCAAAAAGCTTTGCTGTTTTCAATAGTTGTAGTAATTATAATCATCAGTATATTTATAAATGCACTTTCAAATGCGACTAAAAATACTGAAAGTGAAAATCTGATCATAACCCAAAATGCAATTAAACGTGCTTTAGTAAATTGTTATGCTATTGAGGGAATATATCCTGAAAGTATAAAATATATCGAGGATAACTATGGCGTCATAATAGACCATGATAAATATATAGTTTCATATGATACAGTTGGGTCAAACGTATTACCATACGTACAGGTGTTACAAAAAGGTATACAGAATAAATAACATAATCATTTTAAGGGGGGAGTTAGATGAAATATAAAAGAGCAAACGGTGCAATTAGTTCGTTTTTTATATTATCGGTACTAAGTATATTTGCGATTTTATCACTGCTACTTGTTATGATTGGTGCAAATGCTTATAAGAAAATTGTTAAAGATACAGATGAAAATAATAAAATTAGAGCATCATTAACTTATGTGGCAAACAAGGTTAGACAAAATGATGAGTTGGGCGCAATTGCTGTTCAAAAAATAGATGAAATAAATGCTCTAACTATAGATACTGTTTATTCTGATAAGCCTTATCGCACATACATATATTTTTATGATGATGGAATATATGAGAGCTTTTTGAATAAAGAAACACAATTTAAACCAGATCAAGGGACAAAAATGGTATCAACAGAAAACTTTGTAATATATAAAGATGGTAATTCATTAAGTTTAAAATCAAGCATAGTAGGTTCAATTCCATTAGAACTAAAATTATTGTTGAGATGTAGCTAAGTTTAAAAAGGTAGGTGATACAGATGAAGAAGATGTCATCAGTAAATACATTTTTAGTTGAAATAATTATAGTAACGCTGTTTTTTTCACTCTGTGTTGCTATTACGTTACAGTTATTTGTAGCAGCCCATACGAAAAGTAGTTTGAATTCTGATATAAATATTGCAACAATTAAAGTTCAAACACAGGCTGAAACTATTAAGAGCTTGAATAGAATCATTGATGCTGATACAGTTTATAATGATTTTAAAAAAGAGATTATTGAGGGTAAAACACAATATCAAATTTTATATGATAAGAATTGGACTCAAACAAAAAATAATCCACGATATGTTATAAATGTGCAACTTAAAGAAGAGCCAATGAAACATTCAAATATTATACAAGCAACAATTGAAGCATATAAAGTTACAGAC
>DAMDCT010000108.1:3324-7002 GCA_032091455.1 Oscillospiraceae bacterium
TAGTAAGGGGGAAAGTTAAATGAAATCTAACAATAATATTAAAGTTAGTGTTGGAGTATCATCTATAATAATGATATTTGTTGTGCTTTGCCTTACTACATTTGGTGTATTATCTTATTTATCAGCGCAATCTGATTATAAGTTAACAATAAAGACATTAAATTCAATTAAGGATTATTATGTAGCGGATTCAACGGCGGAGGAATTTCTTGCAGAAATAGATGATTACCTCTATAATGCACAAGGGAGCACATATCAATATAATGAACAACAAGATTTTAATAATTTAAGCGTAGGTAAAGTTACTGATGCTATTAAAACTCAAATACTTAATATTTATGCTGATCAAAAGTTGAGTAAAAATGAAAAGATTGAGAAAACGTATAAATGTTTTGTGAAAATGATTATTACTAGATATAAGGATATTAAGGTAACAAAAACAGATGAAAATGAAGAAAACATATTTTATATAACTCAAGTTAGTGATACATATCAAATTCAAACTAATTTATTAATAAATAATATTAATGATAAAAATGTTGATAGATATAATATTATCAGTAGGAAACTAGTAAGCACAAAGCAATGGGAAGAACAAGATGTTGTGGTGTGGGGAAGTTAAAAAAATAGGGAATGCAATGGGGGAAATATGAATATTATAGATGTGCTTGAGATGGCGACTCATAATGGGGCTTCAGATGTTTTTGTTGTTTCTGGATGTCCAATTTCAATGAAAATTGGTTCATCAATTGATAGAATTAATGAACAGAATTTAATACCTGCTAGTACAAGGGAAATTATTGAACAGATTTATAGCTTAGAAAATAATCGAAGTATGGATAGATTAATTGAAACAGGAGATGATGATTTTTCTTTTTCTGTAAAAGGTTTGGGCAGATTTAGATGTAATGCATATCGGCAAAGAGGCTCATTTGCGGCAGTATTAAGAATAGTAAAACTCGAACTACCAGATTATAAATCACTTAATATACCTGAAAGTGTAATTGATCTTTATAGTAAAAATAAAGGTCTTGTGCTAATTACAGGACCAGCAGGAAGCGGAAAATCTACTACATTATCTGTTATAATCGATAAAATTAATACCAACAGAAATGCACATATAATCACGATAGAAGATCCTATTGAATACCTACATAAGCATAAGAAGAGTATTGTTAGTCAAAGAGAAGTCCCACAGGATACTAAGGGATACGTTGAAGCATTGAGAGCTGCTCTTAGACAAGCTCCAAATGTTATATTACTTGGAGAAATGCGGGATTATGAAACTATTACAACTGCAATGACTGCAGCGGAAACTGGTCAATTAGTATTATCCACATTACATACAGTAGGTGCAGCAAATACAATAGACCGCATAATTGATGTGTTCCCACCAAACCAGCAACAACAGATTAGAATACAATTATCAATGGTATTAGAGGCGGTTGTTTCCCAACAACTTATTCCTACAATTGATGGTAGGCTAATTCCAGTTTTTGAGATAATGAAGGTAACTAGTGCAATAAGAAATTTAATTCGAGAATCCAAGGTGCATCAAATAGACAATGTTATTTTTTCTAGTGCAGACAAAGGAATGACGACAATGGATTCTGAAATATTGAAGTTGTATAACAAAGGCATTATTTCAAAAGAAAATGCAATTATATATTGTACAAACCTTGAAATGATGCAAAGAAAACTAGATCAATAATAAATTTAATTTTTAATTTTAACAAAAGATTCATTTGGATAGATAAATTCAAATGAATCTTTTGTTTGTGACTGGCGTGTGACCAGATTATACTATAATGAATATATAAAATATAATATCACAGAAAAGAGGATTATTGAAGGTGATTTCTATTGAAAAAAAGCAAGTTACAAGTGTAGCAACAAAAACTACTATATATATTGATTCATATTCAAACATGGAAATTACAGGACGATTATATAATGCACATATTAATAAAATATTGAATTTTACTTGTGTTTGTGATTTTATATTTAAAATGCAAACAATATTTGATGAGTTGTCATTTCCACAATCAACATTTAAATTACGAAGTTTTAAAGACAAAAATAAAATAGAAATTATGAATGAAATAGGTAGGGTGATTAATATGAATGAAAAGGATAAGATTATTGATATAAATGAAAATAATTTAATTGGCTGTGAAGCCAAGTTTATAGTTAATGTTAAATGTCGTCAAAATGCGTCATGGCAAGGAACAATAAAATGGTTAGATAAAAATGAAGAAAAACAATTTAGGAGCGCTCTAGAGATGTTGAAGCTTATGGATGAAGCTCTTTCTGAGTCTAATGAAAATAAAAAATTAAAATGGCAATAATAACTAATATACAATAATAAAAAATAGGAGGTATACAATGAGATTTAAAAAACTTATATCCTTTACTTTGGCGATTATGCTAGTTTGCACATATGGTTTTGGTGCTGTAAGTGCAAAAGACAATGACAAAGAAAAAGACAAAGATGAAAATCAAGTTCAAGTTTCTTCCTCTGATGCAGAAAAAGATTTGGAAAACAATAAGACTAATCAAAATGATAATGTTAAAAGTGTGAAATCACAGTTAGTAGCAATTGATAAACAAAACGAAAAAAAAGAAAAAATTGAAACTGGAAGTACAGCGCAAACAATTGATGCAGATAATCTTATTTGGGAATCACCAAGCGATGAAAACCCATTTGGCGGAGCATTAAATTTTAGTCTGTTTACTTTTAAAGATGTTTCGAATTTTAATGAGTCCGAAGGACCAGTTGCCGTAGGTGGAAATGTGCATGGCAAATTAGGTTCAGTTTCATGCTTAGAAGATCAGGCGCCTTTGGGGAAAACAAGGACTAGGTTTAATATTGGGTTCATATTATCTGGTAATATTAATAATGGTGATGCAGTTGTTGATGGAAAAAATACAACTCAACAAAGTATTCAAAAAATAGGAATGCATAGCTTTAAAACAGTTCTTAAAAGAGATGCACAGTCTTATTTCAATACAGCAGAAAGTCAGCTTAAAAATTATAATAATAAAATATCTGATTTGCCTGTAAATGGTCAAGTTGAAATGCCAAACATTACTTGGATGGGTGGAACGGTTACGTTCAAAGGAATAAGTAAAGATTTAAATGTATTTGAAGTAGACTCTAAAGTTTTCATTGAAATATTTTCACAGAAAAGAAGTGTGAAATTTGATGTTCCAAGTAGCTCAGTTATGGTTGTAAACGTAAAAGGCGATACAACGGGAAATGCAACTATTGGATTTTGCGGAGATCCTACTGTAACTAATGATATACCTAGTGGCTTAGCGGGCAGGACTATATGGAATTTTGGAAAAGATGTAAAGAAAATTAACTTTATAGGTACAGATGCAACTTGGGGAACAGTTTTTGCACCATATGCAGATTGGATTGTTAATCAAGGTGGATGTGTGAACGGAAATTTGATTGCTAATAATATGGATGCTAGAGGTATTATGGGATTTGAAGTTCATTACTATCCATTCAAAGGTAAAATAAAATGGCCAACTGTTGAACCAACAACTGGAACGATAGAACTTATTAAAAAAGGCAGTGATGTTGAAAAACTTGCAGGAGCAATATTTCAACTAAAAAATAATTTATCAAGTGATATAAACGAAGTTACTTCAAATACAGATGGAGTAGTG
>DAMDCT010000108.1:7012-7433 GCA_032091455.1 Oscillospiraceae bacterium
TTGATAATATTAAGCAAGGAACTTATACGCTTTCTGAGAAATCAGCTCCAGATGGATATACTAAATCCGCTGTAATTATTACAGTTATTGTAAATGATATGGGTGAAGTAACTTATAAAAGTAATGATGAAGTAGTTAGCAGTAATTTATTAACTGAAAAATATGTAAATGTTAAGATAATTAAAACTGCATTTATTGAGTTTACTAAAAAGGGTGATGATGGTAAACTACTTCCAGGGGCAACGTTCACCTTAAGAAATAAATTAACCAATACTACAGTTGAAGCAGTTTCTGATGTTAATGGTACAATCAAGTTTGAAAATCTCGTAGAAGGAAAGTATGAACTTAAGGAAAAAACAGCACCAACTGGATATATTAAATCAAATGCTACATCTGATTTTACAGTTAAGCAAGATGGGAA
>DAMDCT010000109.1:0-7293 GCA_032091455.1 Oscillospiraceae bacterium
TTCTTAGTTTTTGTGCAGCTTCAACAGTATCAATTCCCTCAAGCTTTAAAACCACCACATTTTTTTGTGATCTTGCATTCTCTATTGTAATTTTTGTTTTGCCCTCATCAAAATACATATAGTCGAAGTCTAATAGAAAATCGGGTGTGTCACTCCACGGATTAACCCTTACCTCACCTTTAATTCCTTGAATGGTAACAATTTGACCTATCTCGAGATATTTTTTTTTCATATTTATGACCTTCCCTTTTGATTGCAAAACTGCATAACTAAACAGGGAAGAAAAAATACTTCCCTTTAAAATTAGTCAATTTCTACTGCTATTTTTTGATTAACACGAGTAGCACCAGCACGCATAACAATTCGAACAGCCTTAGCTATTCTGCCTTGTTTGCCTATTACTCTACCCATGTCATCAGGGCCAACGTGTAGGTGATATACAATAACACCTTCACTATTAACGTCATCAACAGTCACATTAACTGCATCTTTGTCGTTTACAAGTCCCTTTGCAATTACTTCAAGCAATTCTTTCATAAAAACCCTCCGTTTTGCTTATTTAACAAGCATCATTGCAGGTTCGCTCAACAAAATACTAAATAGACAAATACTAGATAGCATCATTGATTTTAAGAAGTTTTTTAACAGTCTCAGTTGGTTGAGCACCATTAGCCATCCACTCTTTTGCTTTATCAGCATCTACCTTAATAACAGATGGATTTTTTGTAGGATCATAGTAACCAATCTCCTCAATAAATCTACCATCTCTTGGGTATCTTGAATCTGCAACTACAATACGGTAAAATGGAGCTTTCTTAGCGCCCATACGACGTAATCTAATTTTAACAGCCATTTATAACACCTCCAATTTTTATTTTATTAATATATTTCACCTTGTGTAAGGACAGCTCTAACAAACAGCCCAACAAGAGTAAAAGCTTTTTAGAATGGCATATTAGGCATCATTTTCCTCTTGCCTTTTTTGCCGCCACCTGACATTTGCTTCATCATCTTTTGCATCTGTTCAAGTTGTTTTAGTAGCCGGTTTACATCTTCCACCTTAGCGCCAGAACCTTTTGCAATACGACGTTTTCGACTTGGATTAATAATTGACGGTTTCTTTCTCTCTTCTTTTGTCATTGAAGTTATTATTGCCTCAACTCTAAGAAGTTGTCTATCATCAATATCAACGTCCTTTAGCTTATTACCAACACCAGGAAGCATTGACATTACTGATTTTAAAGAACCCATTTTTTGAATCTGGCGCATTTGCTCTAATAAGTCATCCATATCAAAGCTTTTGTCCTTCATCTTTTTCATCATTTTGCTTGTTTTTTCCTCATCAAATGAGGTCTGAGCTTTTTCAATAAGAGTTAGAACATCGCCCATACCAAGAATTCTTGATGCCATACGTTCCGGGTGAAACGGCTCTAAATCATCAAGCTTTTCTCCAATACCAGCAAATTTGACAGGTTTACCTGTTACAGCGAGTACAGACAAAGCAGCACCACCTCTTGTGTCACCGTCAAGCTTTGTTAATATAACAGAATCTATTCCAAGTGCCTCGTTAAAAGATTGTGAAACGTTTACTGCATCTTGACCAGTCATTGCGTCAACTACAAGCATAATCTCACTTGGGTTTACTTCTGCTTTAATGTCTTTAAGCTCACCCATAAGCTCTTCATCTATATGCAAACGACCTGCGGTATCAATAATAACAATATCGTTTCCGTGATCTTTAGCATGCCTAATTCCCTCTTTTGCAATCTTAACAGGACTAATCTGTCCCATTTCAAACACAGGCACTCCAGCTTGTGCTCCAACAACCTTAAGCTGTTCGATTGCGGCAGGTCGATAAATATCTCCTGCAATTAAAAGTGGTCGTCTTCCTTGTTTTAAGAAGTATTTTGCAAGTTTTGCGGTATGAGTTGTTTTACCTGCACCTTGCAAACCACACATCATAATAATACACGGTGGCTTTGATGGTATATTAATACGTTGATTTTCTTTTCCCATTAAAGAAACAAGCTCATCATTTACAATCTTTACGACCTGTTGGGCAGGAGTAAGGCTCTCTAAAACCTCAACGCCAACACTTCGCTCAGAAACGGTCTTGACAAAATCACGTACTACTTTATAGCTAACATCCGCCTCAAGCAATGCCATACGAACTTCACGCATTACTTCTTTAATATCGCCCTCATTGAGCTTTCCCTTTGATTTAAGTTTTTTAAACGTAAGAGCAAGCTTATCAGATAATCCTTCAAATGCCAAGTAAAATCATTCCTTTCAGGAAGTTTTCTTAATGTAGTCATCAATTATATCATTAATTTGATTAATGTTATCAGTAATAATATTAGAATAATTATAAGTTTTATTTTCCGCTTTAATCCGGTCAACAACATATTTTATACTTTGAATTGTTTTTTGAGTTTCAATGTAAGTATCAAACAATCTAAGTTTGTCCTCGAGTTCAAATAAAAAAACTTCACCACGTTTTATTGAATCTCTAACGCCCTGTCTTGTTATATGTTCATGCTCTGCAATTTCACTTAAAGATAAGTCTTGATTATAATATAAATCTATAACATCTCGTTGTTTTTCAGTCAGCATTTCACCATAAAAGTCAAGCAAAACAGCCACATCCAAATTTTTACCCACAAGACTTTCCTCCCTTAAGAACAGTTGCGTTGTAAAGCTAATTACTTTACAACGTTTATTATAACTGAAAACATCAATAATGTCAACAACTTTTTGACATTATTGATGTTTTATTTTTATATGACAAATCAAACTGAACTAATTCCCTAGATGATCCTTAATCTACATAATAAGTAAATATTTCGGTTATGTTTGAATCGACCTCATATAATACTTCAATTTCGATTTTATTCGTAAAAATTGTTGGGAATTGACATATTGCTTTATGACCAATCGTGTTGCTTTGATATACGGTAATAGGATCACCGTATGTATAGGGATAAGCCTTTACAATATATTTATCTATGGATGCAGATGATGTCATGCATTCCTTCATTACAACATGATTAACTAACTTAGGTTTATCAAATTCGCACACATATACGTTTCCGCCCTTCTTAAATTCCTTTGATAACGGTGAGGAAAATCTGCGTTTAACTTCATTCCCAAACTCAATTAATCTTTCACTATCCTTTTTAGGTAATTTCCCTCTTCTATCTGGACCAATATTTATTAAGAAATTAGCGCCTCTTCCTACTGAATAATAATATAGTCCCATTAACTCATCTAAACTTTTCACTGTATCTTCATCTGAATCACTATAAAACCAATTTTCTAATCTCATTCTAAAATCACATTCAACAGGTAAAAATTTAAAGTCATCAAGATTATCTTTTTTAGATGTTTGAACTGAAAAATCAAGAAAATTCACTGTATTAACGTTTGGCATATGCGCAACTCCAGACTCGTTTCCTACCCATCTTGTATCTGGGTCCCACATATTAAAAATAAGTATTTCAGGTTGCATTTTTCTTATAGCAGCAATGATACGCTTTGTATCATATTCATGATTTTCTGAACCACACCCATCAAACCACAAGTAATCAACCTTCCCATATCCAGTTAGTAATTCAGTGATTTGATTAATAAAATAATCGTCATAGTCTTTTGCAGATTTGTCTTTAGATCCAAACTCTGCAGGTGAATAATACAATCCAACCTTTACATCATATTTTGTGCAAGCATCAACAAATTCTCTAACTACATCGCCTTGCCCATTTCTCCAAGGAGTGTTCGCAACTGAATAATCTGTATACTTTGATGGCCAGTTTGCAAATCCATCATGGTGCTTACATACTAGAATAGCATAATTTGCGCCTGCTTTTTTTATAGTTTCAATCCAACTATCGCAATCTAATTCACTCGGATTAAAGCTTTTAAGTTCCATTTGCTTCATATCCCAATCTCTGTGACCTTCATTAAATGTTCTAATCCCAAAATGAAAGAAAGCGCCAAATTCCCAATCTAAAAACTCAAGTTGCTTTTGTTTGATTTCGTTTGCCACATTAAAAACCTCTTTCCAAATTTTAATTAAAAACGAACAATATAGATGACTATTTGATTTTCTTTGCTATTAAGAACTTTATTTTTATTCCCTCAGCTGAGTACATGTGTTCATGCTCTGTTTTATAGTTTGGCTCAAATTTACTCTCGTGCAAATCATACGTAATGTAAGTAATCTCAAAACCAGCTTCAACAAAATAAGATTGAGATTGCTTAAATAGCTCATCATCATCTGTTTTAAACCATATCTCTCCATCATTAATTAAAAACTCACGATATTTAATTAATTGGCGCGTGTGGGTTAATCTTTTTTTGTATTGACTAGGCTTGTGCCATGGATTGCAAAAATTTATAAATATGCGTTCAATTGAGTCCCCGCATATAATATTGTCAATGCGTTCAATGTTTTGCCACATAATAAATACATTTTCTATTGGAAGATTTGCTTTACCATAAGCTTCCTCAATTTTACGCTTTGTAAGTCCAAGCATATCACTGCTAAGGTCAACTGCAAGAAAGTTCTTATCCTGTCTTTCAAGTGCAATCTGCGAAAGAAATCCACCCTTACCACACCCAAGTTCCAACCACAATGGCTGTTCTTTTTTAAATGACTTGCTCCAATTGCTTTTATGTTCTTGTGGATTTTTTATATAAAACGGACAAACAGCAAGTTCTGGTCTCGCCCACTTTTTCGTTCTCATTCTCATTTACTTAACAATTCCTTTTCATACAAACTTAGTGTTTTGAATACTTTTCAATAACTAATAATCAAAAATATGCTACACAAAACTTTTATTTTTTATCTCATATGATTATATCAAACAAGTACTTTTTTTTCAATGCATAATTTTAATATTACGCATTTAATTGTCTTATATAAATTTACTAAGTAGTAAATTAACCCATTTTTGTTGCATACCTATACCAACTGTGTTATACTTTCAATAAATAAATACAAAAAGAGGTTAGGCAAATGGGAGAACATTTTATTAAGAAAAAGCGGAAGTATAAGCTTACTCCACTTTCCATATCATTAATTGCATTAGCAGGCTTAATTGTTATTAGTACTATTTTTACAATTGTAGCCATTAGTGCACATTCTATAATAAGAAAAAATCAAATACATACTCAAACAGTAGCTTTGGGAAAAGCAAAAAATGAGCGTCTTGAATCTGAACGTTTATGGAAAATTGAAAGAGACGAGCAAATAGAAAAAGAACAGCAAGAACGTGAAGCATATCAAAAAAAGTGGGATGAAGCTTATCGTGTATCTGCTGAAAAACTAGAAAAAGCAAGATTAGCAAAAATAAAAGCTGAAAAAGAACGTGCTGAAAGAGCCGCAAAAGCTGAACAAGCACGATTAGCAGCAATTAGGAAAGAAAGGCAAAGGGCAGCAGAAGAAAAAGCAAGACTACTAGCCGAAAAAAAAGAACGTTGGCGTATATCTGGTTTAATTAAAGCTCAACAAGCAAGGCTTAGCGCTGAACAAGCTGAATATAATTCACTAAATCCTGAAGCAATTGTTAATTTACCAGTTGAAAATATTTTTCAAAACCCAGAACTACCTAATGGCTGTGAAATTACTTCTCTTGCAATTGTTGTAAACTTTCTGGGGCATTATGTAGATAAGTGCACTCTATCTGATGAATTCTTACCTCAAAAAGAATTTAGAGATATCAATAAAAAACGTGTTTGCGCTGACCCAAATTCCGTATATTGTGGAAACCCTCGATATACTAGCGGCGGTTACTATTGTTTTGCTCCTCCTCTTGTGCAAGCTGCAAACTCATTTTTAAGTTCCGTTGAATCAACATATAGAGCAATTGACATCACTGGCTCCGATGAATCTGCCCTATTGACACAGCTGGGTTCAGGTCGTCCTGTAATAGCCTTCACAACACTTTCTATGGGTGACCCATACACATATGAGCCATCTAAATGGATTATCGAGGGAACAGGAACAACTCACATACCTTTTTTAAATCTACATTGTGTTGTTTTATATGGATATGATGATCAATTTATTTATATAGCTGATCCATTAAAAGGAAAAATTCAATGCAAGCGTTCATCATTTATTGATTCATATACAAAAATAGGTTCAAGAGCAATAGTACTTGCTGAACAATAATATATTAGTAAGGCTGTAACGCTTATAAAGTTGTTACAGCCTTTGTGTTAATGCTATAGTTTGAATTTCAATCCCCATTTTTATTTGATTTGAGTCTTATAATAACTACTAAATTACTCAAATAACTTAAAATCGAAAAATGATTTCAAGTTTTTTAATAAATTCATTGACAAAATAAGTTGAATATGATATTATAAATATCGTTGTTGAACAACTAATATATGGAGAGGTGTCCGAGTGGTTTAAGGAGCCGGTCTTGAAAACCGGTGATACCGTGAGGTACCGTGGGTTCGAATCCCACCCTCTCCGCCAATTAAATCAGAAGTAAATGGTTAGTCCATAGCTTCTGATTTTTAAAAAATAATGTATATCACGTCACACACGGAGAAGTACTCAAGTTGGTGACGAGGCGCCCCTGCTAAGGGCGTAGGTCGGGTAACCGGCGCGAGAGTTCGAGTCTCTCCTTCTCCGCCAAAACAAAACAATGCACTAAATTCGCTTTAATAGAAGTGGATTTAGTGCATTGTTTTATCTTGAATATTAAACGCTTAGTCATCAGGTACTTTCCTAAGGCATACTGACTTTCACCAACATGTTGTCCTTGTGCTTCAATGTCAGAGGTACGCTCGCTATAAAGTAACTGCGAATTACTTCATACGTCGTGGCATACTGATATAACAAGGTATCCTCCTGTAGGCATTAAGTTATCAAGATACTACTATTACATACTCCAGTCGAATTAACATAAGTTTGTTCGACACACAAAGCGTGAACTTTGTGGATATATTTAAAAGTCCTTGTGAAAAGACATTTAAATCAAAATAAATCAAGCTCCCAGACGTTTTCGACACAATCTGAAAGCTTGACAAGTTATATAGAACTGTGCTAAAATTAGCAACAAGAGTTCTCTTCTCATAAGTCTTCGATGTGCTGTAAACATCTTAAGACGGATGCGTTGTACCATATTATAGGGAATAATGCAAGGGGTATATTAAAATAAAATTTGTAGTGCAGTCTTTTTTAAGACTGCACTACTTTTTTGCATAAACTTATTAAATCTACGTAACTAATCTCCTTTTATTTTTCATAATATATGCCTCATTTGTGCACTATACAAT
>DAMDCT010000110.1:0-4138 GCA_032091455.1 Oscillospiraceae bacterium
CATTACTAACTGCATGTAATGGCAGTGGAATGGGCATGGGTAAGGTTGAACAGACAAACAAGGAACTTTCTATAGTAGTATATGCTTGGCAATCCGAGACTCTAGATTCAACAATAAATGAGTTTTCCATAAAATACCCAAGTGTTAAATTAAATGTAGAGAGAATAACACAGGATGATATGGAAGCCACTGAATTTTCAAGGAAATTCAGTTCTGCAGCAATGGCAGGAAAAGGCCCCGACATTATTTGCTTACAGAAATTTTTTAATAAAACAAGTGATGTTTATAAAATGATGTCTTCAGGAGTATTCGCTGATATGAATGAGTTTTTCGATGCTGATAAAGATTTTAAAATTGAAGATTTTAATCAACCGGTTTTTAATGCAGGAATTTACAAAGGAAAAAGATATATTATACCCATCGAATATACACTACCCATTAACATATCTACTGAAACTATGATTAAAGAAACAGGATTTAACCTAGCAAATTGTAAAGATTATTTTGGATTTATAGGAGAAGTTGAAAAGTATTTAACTTTAAATAAGAATAATTCTCAAGCACCTAGAGTGTTTTTAAATCCTCAATCTTTTAATGATTATTATTTTTATATGGGTATTAAAATTTTAGATTATGAAAACAAAAAAGTAAATATTGATACTCCAGAATTTAAAAAGGCAACAGAACTATATAAGAAATTATATTTACAGGACTTGGATAAAGATAACGCATATACTAAAGATGTTTATGGTAGTTACAAAGCAAAAAAAGGAATTTTCATTCCACAAAAAGATGATGAATTTTTATATCTATCTATGATGATTTCTGAATTTGATAAGCCTGTTGGAATGCTAATTCATGATATTAAAGGTGGAGTTCAAGCAGAAATAGGTACTGGACTTGCTGTAAGAAATAATAGCGCTAATAAACAAAATGCATATAATTTTATAAAAATACTTAATTCATCGGAAACTACAAATAGTCGCATGTCTTTTGATATTCCAATTCGTAATTCTTGCGTTGGCAAAGACTTTAAAACGTTTACAAGTGGGAAAGGGATTGACAATAAAGCAGTTAAGCCTATAACTCAAGCAGATTGTGATGAATACTACAAAATGACACAAAGCGTAACTGGAGCATATTTTAGAACACCTTTCAAGTATAAATTGTTTGAACTAATGGAGCCATACTTTAAGGATGAAAAGAGTTATGAAGAATGTATTAAAAATGCAAAAGACCAAATGGAGATTTATATAACGGAGTGATTATGAAATAATTAAGAAGGTAATTATATGAAAAAGCTAATATCAATTATCCTAGCAACACTAATAATTTGTCCATTACTAACTGCATGCGGTGGAAAAGGAATGGGCATGGGTAAGGTTGAGCAGACAAATAAGGAACTTACTATAAGAGTGTATGAAGATTATTATGGAAAGTTTATGGATCCAGCAATACAAGTTTTCTCTATTAAATATCCAGATGTTAAACTAAATGTTGAAAAAATAACAAGCGAACAAATGAATTATGATGAATTTATCAAAAAAACCAATTTTGATATAATGGGAGGAAAAGGACCTGACATAATTCATATGGATGTTGATCTACTTGCAAATTCGGATATATATAAAATGATGTGTTCGGGAGTATTTGCAGATTTAAACGATTATTTTAAAAAAGATTCTGATTTTCATATTGGGGATTTTAACGAAACTGTTTTAAACGCTGGAGTTTTTGATGGAAAGAGATATGTTGTACCTCTTTATTATTCAATTCCCACTTTATTGTCAAGTGAAACTATGATTAAAGAATCTGGATTCAATATTGAAAATTGTAAAGATTACTTTGGATTCGCAAATGAGATGGGGAAATATATAAGTTCAATTAAGAATAAGGATGATGCACCTAGAATTTTTAAAGAACCAAAAATAATGAAAAATTATTCTAATTATATGAGGGTTAATATGCTTGACTATAAAAATAAAAAGGTTAATATAGATACACCTGAATTTAAAAAAGCTTCAGAATCCTATAAGCTATTATATTTACAGAATCTAACTCAAAATTCTGATAAATATAATTGGTATAATGGTTGTGTTGATTTAAAACAAAAAAAGATAATTTTTGATAATGGTCATGAAGCGAAGAATGGTAGTACATCAGCATCATTTGCAAGGTTTTTCAATAATTCACAGGGGGTTCTTTCTTTCGATAAGCCTGTGGCATTACCAATTAGAAATATTAATGGTGGAATACAAGCTGAAATAAATGAATGTATGGCTGTCAGAAATAATAGTTCAAACAAACAAAACGCATATAATTTTATTAAAATAATGATTTCACCATTAATGATAGATAGGCAGTTTGATTTAAATAATCCAATTCTTAATTCTAAACTTGCAAGTTCCTTTAGTGAATACATCACTTTCAATGATTTACTTACTGTGCCAGACGGTATAACTCTGCAAGGTTTGCCGCAGGAGTATTGTGACGTTTATATGAAAATAACTGGTAGCATTACTGGCACATATTTTAGAAACCCATGGACAAATAAATTATATGAAATCATGGAGCCATTTTATAAGGGCGAAAAAAGTTATGAAGAATGTATTAAAAATGCAAAAGACCAAATGGAGATTTATATAACGGAGTGATTATGAAATAATTAAGAAGGTAATTATATGAAAAAACTAATATCAATCATTTTATGCGTACTATTGCTAAGCTCAATGATGACAGCATGTTCTCCTAATTCTAATAACAGCAAGATTTCAAAAGTAGACAAATACATCACCACCTATCCAAGTGAGGGGAAAGTTACAAAACTTGTTCCTGACCCAAATGCAAAAGGTGAACTTAATATATCCAACGTAGGGTATCATAATGAAAGTCAGGAAAACGATTACTATAATATAGCAATCAAAATGTATAAAGAACTGTATCCAAATGTAAAAGTGAATTTAGAAGTAAGTAGTGGGGACTATGAGGAATATGCTAAAAAGTTAAATACTCAGATTATGGCTGGAAAAGGACCAGATTTATTTTGGATGATAGGAGATGTTGTAGATCCATACAAGATAATGGAATCAGGTGCTTTGGCGGATTTAAGCAGTTACTTTAAAAATGATCCCAATTTTAATATAGATGATTTCAACAAAGCAGTATTTTATGGTGGTCAGATGAAAGGAAAGCAATATATTGTTCCGCTAAGTTATTTGATGCCTTTCTTTTTAACAACAAAATCAATTGTGGATGAGACTGGATTTAATATGTCTAAATGCACCGATTATTTTAGTTGTGGTAAAGAAATTGCGCGTGTGGCAGGAGAAAATAAGTTTGAATGCCAAGAAAAGCAAATGATTGCACAATTTCGTCTTCCTTATTTGTGCCCAGAATACATGGGCATAGACTGGATTAACTATGAAAAAAACACTGCTAACATTGATACACCGCAGATGAAAAAGGCATATGAAATGTTAAAAACAGATTTCTTTCACTTGTTTACTTCCAATAATGGAGGTGGCACTGAGCACAAATTATATGCTGAAGATTTTAAGGAAAAGCAAATAATATTTTCTGAAATGAGGGGAAACAGTTTTGCGCATCTTGTACAGAACGTACAAACAATGATTACCAAGGAGGAAGAACCTGTCATCTTCCCTTGGCGGAATGTAAATCAAAAAATTCAAACTCAGGCACCTGATTCCGTATCAGTGCTTAAAAATAGCAAAAATATTCAAAACGCATATAATTTCATTAAAATTTTGATAAGTCCTGAATTTGTGCTTAAGTATGATGACACTAACTTAGGTGGTGTTCCGATTAGCAATGTTGTCGCAAAAAAATTTTTAGAATCAAAGATGGTGCCGAGTAAACTTTTTACTCAAAATGGACTAACAACGTTATCAGCATTACCTCAGAAATTTATCGACGAATATATGGGCTATCTTTCCGAGGCCGATGGTGTATCATTCATTCCAATGGGATTGTATTATGTTAGAGAAATCATGCAGCCTTACCTTGAAGGTAAAAGATCATATGAAGAATGTATAAAATCAGCACAGGAAAAACTTGAGATTTATATAACGGAGTAACTATGAAAAAACTAATAACAAACCTAACGTCCTTCCTTTCCACA
>DAMDCT010000110.1:4148-7241 GCA_032091455.1 Oscillospiraceae bacterium
TTTCCACAATAACCTATTGCCTGTCCTTATCGTGGAAATCATCAAAACTATATACAATTATTCGACTAGCAGGCAAGATAATAACTCCTATAACAGGAATTTTATCAGCATTTATATTAAAATATATTATTGATCTCCTATCTGGAACACTAGCTGTACCAGATAGGAGACTTACGCTTATTTTGCTTATCAGTGGAACAGTAGGAATTTCATTGTTGGGTTTAGTCATTCGTAAAATGGTATCATATGCAGAAGGGTTACATAATTATATTTTAGAAAGATATATCACTCTTGGTATGATGGATAAAGCATTAAGCGCTGACTTAGAGTTATTTGATAACCCAACCTATTATGATAAATTCACTTCAGTAAAACGTGACTCTTATGCCACTACATACATACTTTGGAATGCACTTGATTGCATCAGCTCCTTTATTACCTTTATCGGTGCTTTTACTGTGCTTTGTACAAGCAATTGGCTATATGGAGTTCTAATGGTAGTTTCAGCATTTCCGTCCGCAATTGCAGGGCAGAAATATACAAAAATACTGTATCGTCTTGGCTTGACTCAAATTAATGATGAACGTAAAAAAGGCTATCTTTATGAAGTAGCATCAACCAAGCAATACGCACAAGACATTCGGCTATTTGGTATAGGGAATATGCTCAAGGAACGATATTCAAATCTATGGTCAAATGTATTTACAACAAAAAAATCAAAAATCAAGGCGCGAACAATTTTGACTACTGTGCTTGAATTTGTGCCTGAGCTTATAATTGCATTCATTACACTGGACATCTCATTTAAAGCACTAAGTGGTATTGCAACGGTTGGTGATTATTCACTATACACAGGACTTTTAGGTCAACTTTGGTCGGCAATATACATGCTGACAAATTCGGCTATAAATATATATGAAAACAAACTGAAAATAGATAACGTAAAATCATTTGATGGCATAGATAAGAGTGTTATAGCAAAGGGTAGCCGTACTCTTAAAACTGTTGGAACTATTGAATTTTCACATGTTAGCTTTTGTTATCCACAGGCAAACCGCAAGGTGCTAAACGATGTTAGCTTTACAATAAATCAAGGCGAACGACTTGCTATTGTAGGTATAAATGGTGCAGGAAAATCCACGTTAATTAAAATATTGTTGCGATTTTATGACGTAAATGAGGGACAAGTTTTAATTAATGGTATCAATGTAAAAGAGTATACGGTAGATAGCCTACATAAATGTTTTAGTTGCTATTTTCAAAACACACCAAACTATGGCTTTACTATTAGTGAAAATATAACTCTTGCTGATATTGAACGTACACCTAACGATAACGAAATATTATCTGCTATTCATAGTAGTGATGGAGATACCATACTTGATAAAGCACCTAATGGATTAAATTCTTACCTAACTAGAGCATTTGAAGATAGTGGGATAGAGTTATCAGGTGGACAAAATCAAAAAATTGCACTAGCACGTACGTTCTACCGCAGTAGCAGTGCACTAATATTGGATGAGCCATCATCTTCTTTAGACCCTGAAGCAGAACACAGATTATTCGAGCGACTCGAACAGTTATGTGAGAATAAAACTACATTATTTACTTCCCATAGGCTTTCTAATATCACAATGGCAGATAGGATTGTTGTAATAGAAAATGGCGAAGTAATCGAAATGGGAACACGTGAGGAACTACTTGAAAATCCTCAGAGGTTTGCTGAACTTTATCAGTATCAGGCAGAAAAATTCAAGGTATAGGAATGATAATGTGAAAATTGCAATAATTGATGACGGTGTTAATAGTTCTTATTATCCTAATATTGGTGAGTTGTGCTTCAATTTAAGGGTGAATGAGCACAATAAAATTGTAAAACGAATTAGATATGATAAAAATGCACCAAGTCACGGAACCACATGTGCAGCTATAATAAAAAAATATGCTCCCAACTCACAAATTGGGAGCATTAAAGTAATTTCTGACAATACCATGCGTGGGAAAGCAAATCATCTTATTACTGCACTGGAATGGTGTGCAGAAAATAATATTCGACTTGTTCATATGAGTATTGGTAGTCGTGAAGTCAAAGATATTGTGCCAATTCGTGAAGCTGTAACAAAACTTTTAAATAAAGGATGTATTATTGTTGCCGCACTTGCAAATACAATGAAGTTTTCAGTTCCTGCTTGCATTGATGGAGTGTTTGGAGTTAAGACTAGCAATATTTTAGAGGATGCCCAGTTCTATGTAGACGAAGGTGGTCTTTATGATGTGCCATTCATAGCATCCAGTAAACATACACTATTTGATTATATGGGTAAACAACATATTACACCACAATGTAACAGTTTTTCAGCTCCATTAATAACAGCACAAATACATAATCTTATTGAAACAAAACCAACGATTACTCAATTGCATATACGAAATGCTTTTGGGTTAAATGCAAAACGCACGTATCATGAATTACTTACAAAAACGCCATTAACTGCACAAGATATTGACATACCAATTATCTGTGTAATAGGAGAAAGAAACAAAGTTTTATCAGTTGTGCCACAATTAAATCAGCTGTTTTTAAATACAGGCTATCCATGTAAGGCTTTTTATGATGGTGATCAAGAACGTTCTATTGATGTCGATTGGATACCTCCGAACGTTCCTGTCAAAAATCTATGTGCATTTCATACCAACAGATTAGGACTAAGCCTTATCCTGCTAGCTACAGAAAATGTTGAATTAATTAACACTCTAGCTGACGCTCGTGTTTACATTTCCCCTAACATCAAACGGAATCGATATAATGGTGACGACACTACAATACCACAGAATTACACTGTGGATCAGTTGAAACGTGCAGTAAAATACATTGAGAAAATAGGAAGCAAAGGTTAAAAATATCTCTCTTTAATTTTTAAAGCTCTAGTCGTGGTACATATTTATTAAGATAATTGTATTTTAAAGTTACAACATAATAACAAAACATAGTGCACGGTTGAATTTATCCATATTTAGGCGTATAATGTATATTATGTATTTAGTTAACACTAGTAAATAAGAGAAAGAAGGAAAACCTATGAAAAAACTACT
>DAMDCT010000111.1:0-7165 GCA_032091455.1 Oscillospiraceae bacterium
CAGAGGTCTCATTTTCTTACCCGGTGCTTTTAATTCAATAAATGACAACTTACCATAAGGGAGGAGTACCAAGCGGTCAGGCACTCCATCAAAACCCGAAGATACAAACTTTAGTGCAATGCCACCTAAATCCTTAACTGCCTGAACGAGTTTCATTTCTATCTGTTTTTCAGTCATTTTACATACTCCTCCCAACATTCCTCAAAGGCTGAAATACAGTTATTGCTTGCATTACGGCATAAAAGGTATTTTAGTATTTTGTCATGTCCTCGTTGTTTAGGAAAGAATTGTCCATCGGATTTCATGCTCCTTGCCAGTTCTCCTTTTGCCGTTTTGTCATTAATATATTTTCTTTTCATCCATGTGTAAAATTACATTTTTCACACCTCCATCAGCGATAAATATTTGAATGGGTGACGGTGGTGACAGATACCTACCTAAACTATATATAGGCTTAAATTTTTATCCCTTAAGAAAAGTTTAGTACAAGAGTATCACAACCGTCACCTTTTGATATTTTTACTACTCTAGAAATTCAGATTTTAGTTTTACACCATAAATAAATGAGCCTATTTTTGTTTTTCTTTTTATAAATCCCGCTGCATCAAGTGCAGCATAAAAGTCAGCTGTGCAACGAATAAACTCACCTGTCTGCATACAAAAAGCACGATATTCGTTATAGAACTCACCTGACTTTTCCGTATAGGTTTCATCAATTTTGCAACGCTCAGTGATAAAATGTGAAAGCCAATCGTTGTTTTCTTTATAAGCATTTATTGCATCCTTCACTTTTGGGGGAGGTTCAATTTTGTAGTCATCCTCGATTGCCTTTTTTGCACCCTCAATCGCCCAAGCGAGAACCGCACCACCTGCATTCTCAAAAAGATAATCCCCATAATTCTTTACGTCCTGCTTGCCTTCAATCTTTGCTGCAAAAGGAATAACAATCAGCCTTCGCCATGTGCCTTTGTCAATCGCACCAACCTTGGGTAGGTGATTGGTATACAGCACCAATGTGTGGCTGGGAGTATAACTAAATGGGTCTTTATATTTCTTTTCTGCGTAAATTTCATCTGTGGAGCAGAGTTGCTTAACGTTGGAGGTGTTAAGTCGCATTCCTTCTTCGAGTTCAGCGGCAATTAATAGTCTTTTACCCTTTGCCTCTGCAAGTTCTGGTTTCACATTTCTTCGACAGCCAACCGTCAGCATATCCGCAGAAATATTACCGCTATATGTGCCAAGAACTCTTGACACTACATTCCAAAAGGTAGATTTTCCGTTTCGGCCTTCACCATAAGCAATAATCAAAGCCTCCACATAAACCTTGCCGATTGCAGAAAGTCCTACGATTTTTTGCACATAATCAATTAAGCCAGAGTCACTCAAAAAGAAAATATCGAGTGCGTCCTCCCATTTTTTAGCACCCTTATCGCTTGGGTTCACTGTGGTTTGTTTCGTAATAAAGTGGAGAGAATCATGCTCCATAGGGTTATTCATACCTTTTCTCAAATCGTAAGTGGCAGATGGAGTGTTGAGCAAAAACTCATCAGAATCCAGTTTGCCTTGTTCAATTAAAAGCATAGGATGAGCCTCTTTAAGTGCCGAAGTAATGTACTTGGAATCTCGACGCTTAATGGCATAGTTTCTGTAAGCAGTTGCCAACTCATAAACATCATAAGAGTGTTTCTGTTGTTTATTAAAAATGCTACTTGCTTTCTTTGGTCCCATCGTAGCCAATATTTCTGCAGCACCATTTTTCAGCATTTCAGCCATAACTTTTTTTAATTCAACCTCAGCCTCATCAAGCTGTCTTGTTGTAAGTTCCTGTGCCACAGCTTGGGATTTAGGCTTTGGTTCCTCCCAAAAACTGCCGTTATATACGATATAGTCAGTTGCCGGGGAATATCGGAGGGTGTCTGTATATTCTTTTGCGAGAACAGTGGCTTGCCCTACATCTGAGAAGTCCTCAGGCTTTAACTGCATATCAAAGTTGTAAGCCTTTGGCGAAATATATCCATCTTGCTTTGATACACGATTTCCAAAATTAACAGCACTTCTCCAAATTAGGTTTAGTTCGCTTTCATCAAGGGGTGGATAACTCTTTTCAGCAACTTTCAGAAGACGCGCATAGGCATCTTCGCTATTGCCGTAACGCTTGATAATCTTTCCTGCATAATGCGACATGGTGCTGTTACGCTTACCCTCCGGCACTTGCTCCTGTTCGTTATCCCAATTTTCAAAAGCTGTATCAGCAAGAAATTCAATAATATTTTTACTGCCATTGTAAATCTCAACTTCGGCATTATTCGTGCCAAAAAGTAATCTGGCACTGTCTAGTGCGTTGCTATCAAAGTAGGGAAACTCAACGGAAATTTGCTGTTTTAGGCTTGCATATTCTGCTGGGTCTGTTATCGTTGGAGTCATAAGATACACATGAAATCTAGGTCTTGCAGTTTTATTACCTTTTTGTTTCATATGATTTCTGCTGTAAACAACAGCGAATGCAACATCTTCAAATGCCATCGCAACTTCAAAAGGAGTGACCCAATCCTTCGGATCATCTGAGTGGTCATTATCACAATCAAGTGGCACATTATCTGACCCCATAAAATTTGAATTGCTGCGGTAGCTGTCCTTGTATTCAGCTGTGACGTGGTCAACCTTTGCCGCTGCCACTAGGCTTTCTTTATCTGTAATTACCACTTTGTTGGGGTAGACACAGTTTGATAAGCTGCCAACACAATCTGCTGTATATAAAGTAAACTGGGTCATTTTAAAACCTCCTCATACTCACTGTTCCAATATTTAATAGGCATCTTGCGTTTTTTCGCCAGTCCTATTTCTCGCTCCATACCTTTTGAAATGATGTTACCAAAAACCCATAGTTCATCGCATTTACCCAGCATTACATAATTAAAATGCATAGCCTGCTCACGTTCACTTGGGTCGTTATCGTTCATAAATTGTGGAAATAGCAAGTGTGGTGCAATGGGAATGCAGTTACTCTCAATCGCAAACCTGCAGAACTCACGAGCATTTTGTACATGATCCGATCTTCTTCTCGCAATTCGTCTATTTTACTTGCAATATTTGCTTTGGAAACAGTGGCTATTTGCTCAAGCAGCACTGTGCTTTTCTTAGACAGATTATAATTTGCTAACACCACATGAGTTGGCAAGTCATTTCTTTTTTCCTTACCAGTAATAAATGCAACAATAGTTGTTGGTGAGAAATAATTCCCCTTATCATTTTGCAATACAACAGCAGGTCTGGCATACATTTGTACACTGCCATTGCTTGTACCTAAATCTTCAACGTAGACAATATCATATTTTTTATACACATTAATTCCTCCTAATTTTCCATCTTCATCTTGTACCATTCTAGATGGCGCTTACGCTGTTCGTATACCGGCACCGCCAAAAGCAAACCAACATCAACCTTTTGCAGCGTATCCAGCATAGTAATTTGATCATCTGTCAAATACGGACGGATTGATTTCCCTTTTTCAATGTCGTTTGCCAATCTGAATTGCTTCGCCGACATCCCAGTCACAATGCGATTGAGCATATCGCACTCGTTGCTGAAGTGATATGGCTTTGGATTGTCGTGGAGCAGTTTGATATTTGCAGTAAGAAGTGGAAACTCCTGCCTGGCAGATACCAAAGTCTTGATAAAACTCTCCATCTCGTTAAATCTGCGAATGTACAGTTCCTTAAAAGCTGCTGCCTTTTTGCCACGATAACCCATTGCCAAAAATACAAAACCATCATGAGTCATGTGGTAACACGGTTGTTTCTTACCCCCGGCATTCAGATAAGTTGACAGTCCAAAGTTGGACTGTCGAAATCCATTAGAACAATCAAGTTCTCGAATATCACGAATAACGTGATTGTGTTCTTTTTCAAAATACTGTGCGACAAACAAGCTATCCACTCTTGCGGTGTCTTTGGTATCGACAAATACACCGTATTCGTCCTTAGGTATTAGTTCTCTCATTAGAAAACCTCCTGTGATTTATTGAAGGAATGCAGGACACCGTTTAAAAACGCTATCGTTTTCCTCCTAAATCACAGTCAAAAAAATAAGAGGGTATTTTAACCCCCTTAAAAAATTATTTAATATTTTTTCTTATTCCATTAGGAATTAATCTTTTTTGTAAAATTCACACTCGTAACCATCTGCACGTAATTTTAATCCTTTTGCCCAAACTGGAGTTTTGCCCATATTTGCACAAACAGTATCAAGGCTTATACTCTTATCAGCTTCAATAATAATTTCATCATGCACATGAGCCACGATTCTGCAATCATGAAGTGTTTTCATGGCATACATCAAAATATCGCGACTAATTGCCTGAACAATGTTTTCCACGAATTTGGGGCCGTAGCTTTCTATTCGCTCCCACTTTTTCGTGCCACCGATACCCTCATAAGTAACAGACTCGCCACCAAATACATTTACACCCATACAAGGTTTTATATAGCAAAGCCGTCTACCGGATGGTAGAGTGATGAATAACATTCCACTTTTACAACTAAACCTAATACCATAAATTTCATCAGGTATACGCTTTTTTACACAGTTTTTCACCACACGGTCAACGTCCCACCACAGCTTTGTGATGTTAGGATTAGACTCTCTTCAAGCCGTAACAAGTGGCTGTAGTTCCTCTTCTGTAAGACCCATTTCCAATGCGCCCATAGCTTTTAACGCACCAACTGATCCGCCATAACCTAAAGCCAATTCGGATATTTTACCTTTTTGTCTTAGATGACCATTGATACCATTTTTCTCAACAGGAATACGAAACATCCTGCTTGCACTGCTACAGTAAATATCTCCACCGTCTGCAAACACATCCAACCTCCATTGTTCGCCTGCAAGCCAAGCAATGACACGAGCCTCGATAGCAGAAAAGTCGGCTACTATAAATTTGGTATCATTGTTTGGCACAAAAGCAGTTCTTACAAGCTGTGATAATGTGTCTGGAATATTCTCATACAGCATTGTGAGAGCGTCAAAACTACCACTGTGAACCAACCCACGAGCCTGTTTCAAATCAGACATATGGTTTTGAGGTAAATTTTGCAATTGAACAAGCCTGCCACTAAACCTACCAGTACGATTAGCACCGTAAAGCTGAAACATTCCTCTAGCACGGCTATCTTGGCAGACTGCATTCTCTATAGCTGTATACTTTTTTACAGAGGATTTTGCAAGTTGTTGACGAAGTTCTAATACATACCCAAGTAACTGTGGTGCTGTTTTTAGCATCTCGGCTACTTCCTTTTTACCAAGAGAATCTACTTCTAAACCGTTATCTGCAAGCCACCCCTTCATCTGTTGTACAGAATTAGGATTTTCAAGTTCAGTTATTTCTCTCATTAAAGCTGTTAACTTTTTACAAGAACGTTCATCAATAGCAATAGCCTGTTTTACAAAGGTCATATCAACACCAATGCCCCGGTCATTGATTTCTTGGTCTAGATGGTATTCATCCCAAATAGCATCTGACACAGGAAACTTTGAAAGTTTTTGTTGTATTGCTAATTCCACTTCAACATCACGTAGGTTATATGATTTGAACAGATTCCACTTATCTGTGTCATGCTCTGGCACATTTCTAGTGCGACCACCGTTTATTTTCGTGGTAGAGCAAGGGATACAGAAATATCGAATAAGGTTTTTGCCCTCGTTTAATTTCTGCTTTTCAAGTCCAATCACAGCACCAACTCCTTCGAGCGAAAGTGGAAGTCCGAGTGTTGCCGACCACACCATCGTGCAATGCCACGATGTAGGATTAAGATAAGTAGCTGTTGACATTTCTAGCCATTTTGATAAACATATCCTTTCAAACTGTGCATTGAGAGCCCATTTTTCAACTCTATCGTCAGTAAGAGCATTTATAATTTCAGCTGGAACTTTTTCACCACTTGCAAGGTCGACCACCTGTGCCTTGCCACCATCTATCGAATATCCAAAAAGCAGAATTTCAAAATCATTACTTTCACAGTATTTATAAACACCCGATTTAGCAAGATTTACGCTGCTGAAAGTTTGTAAATCCAAAGATATAGAATTCATAATAAATCTGTCCTTTCCACCGCGGAATGGGCGGCGAAGAAATTTCCGCCACCCATCTTAAGTGTTATTTGGTTCTTATGATAGAAAATCGTCATCTTCCATTGTTGTAAAATCATCAGATGCATTGGTTCTAGCTCCCAAAGGCTCTCCGTCCTTAACTTTCTGAATGTTGCCAAGTCCACAAGCCACACCCTTATTACCGTTAGAGTTGAAAGCATAGAAGTTCAGAGATACTCTACCGTAGCAACCACTATAAACCTCATTACGGTCAAGAATAGGCTTAACTGCCTTGTCAACAATTTGAGGAGCAGTTGTGCTGTTGGCATTTACGAAGTAATGTCCTTTATAAGCATCATCATCACGCTCCACATCACCGTCACGAAGAGGAATTTTGATGGTTGCCTTATTTGGCTTTTTGCCGCCAAACTTAGAAATTCCCTCTTCAATTGCAGCATCGATTGCCACGTTGATAGCGTTGATAGTTTCTGTATCTGATTTAGGAATAAGTACAGATACGCTGTATTTCTCTGTGCCTCCGTTAATAGATACGGGTTCCCAACCGTGGAAATAGGAAAGGCGGGTATTTACACCTGTGATAACTTTTGCTTTTGTCTGATTATTCATAATATTAGTCCTCCAACATTTCATCAAATTCGATTTTTACATTTGCTACATTAATTGCCGGCCTTTTATCAGAGTTTGCAACCAAGGTCGGCTTTCCCGATGGTTTGTAGATGATGTCACCGAGAATTTCCTCAAACTTTTTCTTGCCCATCAGTTTCTGCATTTCAGTTAATGCAATAAGGCTCTGACGATAAATATCCTTATATCCATTTGCCTTGGCCGTTTCTGCCACAACATCTTCATCCTTGTACTTACGCACAGAACGCCCCTCAACAACTTTGAATCCTTGCCACTCCTTGCCGTGGTTGATGGCGGCATCCATAGCATAAGCCATGATTTCGTTTGCCCATTTTGTAAGGTCGGGAAGTTTTTCAAGGACTTCCTCAATTTCGGAATCTGTGAGCAAAGGGGGTAGGCTAAATTCCATTTGTGCCAGTCTTAATTTTTCCTCTGC
>DAMDCT010000112.1:0-7075 GCA_032091455.1 Oscillospiraceae bacterium
GAAAATAATATTGATATTAAAATAATTATAATGAATAACAACAGCCTTGGCATGGTTAAGGAACTCCAAAATAAGCAATATAAAGGTAATCTAACTGCTGTTTCACTGAACTCTAATCCTGACTTTTTTAAACTAGCACAAGCATATAGTATTAAATCAAAACGTATTTCATCCCTTAATGGAATTGATGATATTTTAGATGAATTCTTAAATTATAAATCTCCATACTTACTTGAATGTGTTATAAATCCAGATCAACCTACACTGTGTAATATTTTGAAATGAGGTAAAAAGTTTGAAACATACAATTTCTATTCTTGTTGAAAACCACGCAGGTGTACTATCAAGAATATCCGGTCTTTTTTCAAGACGTGGTTTTAACATTGACAGCTTGGCAGTTGGCATAACAGATGACCCAACTATATCCCGTATTACAATTGTTGTTGATGGCAATGATTACACAATAGAACAAGTTGAAAAACAGCTTAATAAGCTGATTGATGTAATAAAGCTAAGACGGCTTTCACCTAATGATACCATTAGCCGTGAGCTTATGCTTATCAAGGTTGAATGCACAAATAAAACACGTGGAGATATTATTGATATTGCACAAGTTATGCAGGCTAAAGTTTGTGATATATCAAAGTCTACAATGACAATTGAAGTATCTGACACCTGTGAGAGAATTGAAATTATAAGTGAGTTATTAAAACCATTCAACATTCTTGAAGTCGTGCGTACTGGTACTATTGCACTAGAGAAAGGCATTAATAAACTTTCTACATAAGTTTTTATAAAATATAAGGCGAGCCATTCGGCTCGCCTTATATTAATTCGATTTAAACTTAATTTATCTAATACTATTTACTTGCAATATAATCCTCATAAGTTGAGAAACGATCATCAATTCCATTTTCAGTTATTTCAATAATTCGATTAGCAACCGTTTGAATAAACTCATGGTCATGAGATGTGAATAATATATTTCCCTTAAAATCAGACAAGCCATTATTTACAGCAGTAATAGATTCCAAGTCAAGATGGTTTGTTGGACGGTCAAGAATAAGGACGTTTGAACCATACAACATCATTCGAGAAAACATACATCTAACTTTTTCACCACCGGATAATACATTAACAGGCTTATATACATCATCACCAGAAAACAACATACGGCCTAAGAAGCCACGTAAAAATGTTTCTGTTTCATCATTTGTGTATTGTCTTAGCCATTCTATAATTGAAAGTGTATTACCTTCAAAAAATTCTGTATTATCATTAGGAAGGTAGCTTTGAGTAGTACTAATGCCCCACTTGAATGTACCCTCATCAGGCTCTATTTCCCCTACTAATATTTTAAAAAGAGTAGTTACTGCAATTTCATTTTCACCAACAAATGCAATCTTATCACCTTTTCTTGCCATAAACGTTACATCGTTTAGCACTTTAACTCCATCAATAGTTTTAGAAATACCATTAACAGTTAAAATGTCTTTACCAGCTTCTCTATCCATATTAAAACCTATAAAAGGATAACGTCTGCTTGATGCAGGAAGTTCATCAACTGTAAGTTTGTCAATTAACTTTTTACGAGAAGTTGCTTGCTTTGACTTTGATTTATTTGCAGAGAAACGTTCAATAAAGCTTTGTAGTTCTTTAACCTTCTCTTCATTTTTCTTGTTTTGCATTTTTTGCATACGTTGAATAAGTTGGCTTGACTCATACCAGAACTCATAGTTACCAACATACATTTTTATTTTTGTATAGTCAATATCAACTGTGTGAGTACAAACTGTATTTAAAAAGTGACGGTCATGGGATACAACAATAACTGTACCATGATAATCCATTATAAAATCTTCAAGCCATGAAATTGCCGCAATGTCAAGATGGTTTGTAGGCTCATCAAGCAGAATAATATCAGGGTTACCAAATAAAGCTTGTGCTAGTAACACCTTAACTTTTTCATTACCTGTAAGGCTTGACATCATGCTAGTAAGGATTGACTCACTTAGTCCTAATCCTTGAATCAATTTAGATGCATCAGATTCAGCTTCCCAACCGTCCATTTCTGCAAATTCGGCTTCTAACTCACCTGCTAAAATTCCATCTGCATCAGAAAAATCAGCCTTTGCATACAATTCATCTTTTTGTTGCATTATATCATATAATCTTTTATTGCCCATTATAATTGTGTCCAAAACAGTATACTCATCAAATGCATAGTGGTCCTGTTTCAAAACGGACATTCTGATTTTCGGTGGAATAATAACATCACCTTTTGAAGGCTCTAATTCACCACAAAGTATTCTTAAAAATGTAGATTTACCTGCTCCATTAGCACCAATAATACCATAGCAGTTACCAGGTATAAACTTTAAATTCACGCCAGAAAAAAGGTTCGAGCCGTCAAAACTAAGGCTCACATCAGATACAGTAATCATATTATAATTTTCCTTTCGCCTATATAGCACATATCGATAACATATTACCAATTGGTAACATTAATGCACATTATTTTAGTCATATTTTATTATTATACCACAGTATTAGTATAATGTATATTGATATAATAAACAAAGAAATTATTTTGTAGAATAATTAATATACTTATCATTTGTTAGTCCATTGTTATGTTGCAAGTATAACCAATGTTATGTTGCAAGTATAACCAATGTTAAACTGTCTATACTATAATTGTAATATATTATAGTTAGGAGATTTCATATGGGAATTGTAACCAACGCAACTGATAAGCACCAAAAATGCATCGATGCTTGTACAAGGTGTGCACAAGCGTGTCATGAATGTACAAAGCTATGTCTTAACGAGCCAGATATTCAAGCAAGAAAATCTTGCATTAGCATGTTAATGGAGTGCGCTTGTATTTGCCAAGAGTCAGCAGCCTTTATGTCTATGGATGCACAACATGCAAAACAATTATGTCAACTTTGTGCAACAATTTGTGACAAATGTGCTCAAGACTGTAGCATGTTTAAAGATGATCACTGTGTTAAATGTGCAAATGAATGTACTGCTTGTGCAACAGAATGCAGAGCAATGGGTTAGGGTATTAGATATTTTAACAAACTAAAGGAAGTAGAGAAATCTACTTCCTTTAGTTTGTTCAGCTTAATTTACTTTTGCTTATTTGATTATTAATTCTATTGCTGCTGCTAGCTTCTCCGCAGTCATCATGCCTATATTTGATTTAACTATTTTACCATTAGCATTTATAAAAAACGTAGTCGGAATAGACGAAATTTGATAAGCATTTGCCGCTTCCTGCTTATTATCAAAATATATAGGAAAGCTAAATCCTTGACTATCATAATAACTTTGGCCTTTTTGCTGTGTCTCTCTTTGTCCATCAACCAAGTCCACCATCATAAATACAACATCATCTTTGACTTTAGCATATTGTTTATTAAAATCTGGCATTTCTTCTTTACAGGGTGGACACCATGATGCCCAAAAATTCAACACAATTGGCTTTCCTGCAAAGTCGGACAATTTAATCTTATTGCCCTTAGCATCAAAGACAGTGAAATCTGGGGGCGTTTCTTTTCTTTCTACTTGAGAACTAGTTGCTGGTTTTTGCTCAATTTTTGAGCTTGTCGATGAATCTTTGCTTATTTGTGAGCTAGCAGCTAATAGTTTCTCTGTTTGGGAGTTAGCAGCTTTTTCATTTTCAGGTTGAGAACTAGTAGTTAATTCGTTCTCCATTTCAGAACTTATAGCTAATAGTTCCTCTATTTGCGAACTAGTAACTGCTATCTTATTCTCTTGATCCGCTTCATAGTTCTTAGTTAACCCTGAATAAACGAAATATGAAACACCAATAAATGCCGCAAATGCAACAATACTTAGAATTACTTTTCCTTTTTTATTCAAATTATGACATTCCTTTCAATTTTCTGAGAGCTTTTAGAAATTAATTACTAAACTACCCTTTAAAAAGTTAATAATGATAGAAAATACCCCATGAATCCTGTAGCCATTAAAATTCCTACTATAACAAGCAATCCACCAGATATTAAATTAATAACTCTATAGTTTTTCTTTATAAAATCAAAAGTTGATTTTAATCTGTCGATTAATATCGCACTTGCAATAAAAGGAATTCCTAATCCAAGAGAAAAGCTAAAAAGCATTAAAATTCCTCTCGCGCTTTCACCACTTGACGCGGCTAGCATTAAAGCCGAACCTAAAAAAGCACCAACGCAAGGAGTCCAACCAATAGAGAATATTACTCCAAATAACATTGAGGATAAAAACCCTACCTTTACAGTTTTCATGTTAATCTGTCTGTTAGTATTTATAAATGGAATTCTTATTATCCCCATAAAATTTAGCCCAAATAGTATTACAATAATGCCTGATACAATATTAACAACATTTCTATATTCTCTTAGGAAGCTTCCAACTACTCCGGCAAAAGCTCCTAGTATTACAAAAACAGTTGTAAATCCTACAACAAAACCAATAGCGTTAGTAACTGCTGTTTTCTTTTTACCCTCACTGTCTTGTCCAGCAAAATATGAAATGTAAATAGGTAGCATCGGTAACAGACAGGGAGAAATAAAAGTTATAATCCCTTCAAAAAATGATATTAAATAATCCAATGTATTACCCTCCCTTTTCGTATTATTCCAAAACTAGCGCTCGCATTGGACAGAATTTTACGCATTTACCGCACTTAATGCATTTATCCATATCAACTATTGGAGCATGATATCCTTTTTGAGAAAGTGCATTAACAGGACATACCTTAACAGATGGGCATGGATGGTTTTGTGGACATCTATTTGTCTTGACTACTAGTAACTTATCCTTAATATTCTTTGTTTCTACTCCATTATTATTAGAATGTCCAAAAAAATTATTAATCATTAAAAATCACCTCAATTTTATTCGCCTTTTTTATTTTTAACAGTTTATCACCAATAAATAAGCGTTAATTTATTATAGCAATAAGTATAATATTACTCTGTGATTAAATCACATATAAATTAGATAAATATTAAGTTTAAAAATTATTTTAGTATTGATGACAAATAACTATTAAAATGTAATAACTTATTTTACAAAGTATTTATTGTAATTTATGCTGTATTACGATAAAATACTCGTATATCTAATAACAAACAAAAAGGAGAATGCATATGAAATATATCGTTAATCCTCAAGCTATATTATCAAATGGGTCACAAAACCACTTTGAGTTTACTGTCACTTCTAAAGATTTTGTAACTAAAATGATTGTAAAAAACACGGGTCCAGATGCCACAATAGATGAAATTATTCTTAATCAATGTGAAAATCCATTTTCATCAAACACTCCCGTATATGGTGAAGGATACAGCATGTTATCACAGTATTCAGGGACTATTGAAAAAATACATTCAATTTCTGCATATGATGATGCTACGCATTATAGACTCCCCCAAAAAGAGGGTTTTAATACTCTATACAATATGGCTCTATTTAACATTAATGAAAGTGAATTTGTTTTAATTGGATTTTCAAGCTGCAGAAAATTTGGTGGTGAAATAAGGTTTAATCCCACTACACTTGAAATATCTTTAATCACTGAAGGACTAACCTTAAAATCAAATGAAAGTTGGGTTCTAGAGGATTTATTCATAAAAACAAGCCATAACCGTGAGCAATTGCTAAGTGACTTTGCTGAAAAAATAGGCGAAAATCACGCTACTCTAAAATGTTCACAATTCCCTACTGGTTGGTGTTCATGGTATTGTTTTGGTCCAAAAGTGACCGAAACTGACATATTGAATAATATGAATAAAATTAATGAGTTGAATCTGAATTTAAAATACATACAAATTGATGATGGTTATCAAGAGTATATGGGGGACTGGCTATCTCCTGCTAAATCATTTCCAAATGGTATCAAGCCTTTGTTTGATAAAATTATCGAGAATGGCTTTGAACCTGCAATTTGGGTTGCACCTTTTATTGCTCAAAAAGAGTCTAGTGTTTTTATATCCCATCCAGATTGGTTTATACAAGATGATGAAGGAAATCCTCTGCCTTCTGATGACTTCACATTTGGTGGTTGGAGATATGGTCCATGGTATATGCTTGATCCGACCAATCCGAAAGCTTATGAACATCTTAAATATATATTTAGCGTTATGAGGAACGAATGGAATTGTAAATACTTCAAGCTTGATGCTAACATGTGGGGCGCTATGCATAAAGGATTACACTATGATAAATCGGCATCTAAAATTGAATCATATCGATTAGGAATGCAAGCTTTATTGGAGGGTGCCGGTGAAGACAGCTTTATATTAGGCTGCAATGCACCAATGTGGCCATCTATAGGAACAGTACATGGTAACCGAGTAACTGGTGATATATGCAGGGATTTTGAGCAATTTAAGCTCATTGCAAAAGAAGGATTTTATAGAAATTGGCAAAACAGCAAACTATGGATTAATGATCCTGATTGCGTTACAATTGAGAACCAATATAATAACATCGTTGGACCTACTGGAGTTCAAACGGTGCAACTTGATAATATAACTGATGATGAATTTTTATTTCATGCAACATACATATATGCAAGTGGGGGCATGGTTCTATCTGGCGATGACCTTTCATCACCAACTATAAAACGAATTAATATTTTAAAATATCTTCTTAATAGCAAGCATATAGCTGCTAAATTTGATGATACTTGCTTCAATGTTGGAAGGATTGAACTTGATGACAAGCTTATGCTATGCTTATTTAACTGGGAGGATACTGACATAGTACTAAATGTCGATTTATTGGGAAAATATAAAATACATGATGTATGGCATAATATTAACTTAGGTGAGTATAGCAAGCTTATAAATATAACAGTACGTGCGCATGGCGGTTTACTGCTTGAATGCAGAAAAACTCAGTAGAGGGTTAAAAAGCAACGAGATAATATATGTAGAATTATACATTTTAGTATTTAAGAACCATTATTAAGTCTGTTTGCATATATTTCTTGTAGGACAAAACAAAGCACTAAATTCAATGAATTTAGTGCTTTGTTATTTTGGCTCCCCAAGTT
>DAMDCT010000113.1:0-6923 GCA_032091455.1 Oscillospiraceae bacterium
GCTTCTGTCTCACTAAACCCCCTTAAGTCAGGAACTGGTATTGGAAGTTCTGGAGCCCCTAAACTTACAAGAATAGTAATAGTATCGCCTTTTTTAAGCTTACTATCAGCCGGTGGGTCTGTCATTATAACATTTCCAGCGATAATTGTATCATTAGTTTTATTAACAGACTGTACTTCAAGTCCTAACTTTTCTAATCTTTCTTTTGCAACAGAAGCTTTCTCGTTTGCAAGGTCAGGTATAACTATCTCTTCAAACTTACAACAACTTTTATCTCTGATTTTATCTTAACTTTTGTTCCTTTTAAAACATTTTGCTTAATAATAATACCTTTTTCATATTCAGATGATAGTTCTTCCTCAACAATAGTAATTTTTAAATCCGGTGCATCTTTTACTGCTTGTTCATGTGTTTTACCAACAAGCTCAGGAACAATTACGTCTTTAGGTGTATTATATACATTTTTAAAGAATAAGTATAATGCAACTATAGCAACAAGCACACATGCAAGTGTAACACCTGCAAGAATATTCATTGTATATGATTTCTTTTGTGGTACTTCAACTGCATTTGGTGATTTTGAATCCAACTTATTAAAGTACTTTGTAGTGCCATCTTTATTAAAATATTTGTATTCAAAAACAACACTTGGGTTATGTTTAAACTCATCAATATCACGAAGCATCTCTGAGGCAGTCTGATACCTT
Source organism: Oscillospiraceae bacterium (assembly GCA_032091455.1). Lineage (GTDB taxonomy): Bacteria > Bacillota > Clostridia > Oscillospirales > Ruminococcaceae > Paludihabitans. Next base: position 708 of record DAMDCT010000113.1, read on the forward strand.
AGTTGTGGATCTTTTTGCATTGCTCTTAAGATAATTTCCTCTAATCCAACAGGAATATCAGGGTTAATTGACCTTGGTCTTTGTGCGTCAATTTGCATTTGCTTAATTGCAATACTTACAGCAGAATCCCCGTCAAAAGGCACCTTTCCTGTTAGCATTTCATACATTATAACCCCACAAGCATATATGTCTGTTTTTTCATCAGTGTTTTCACCTTTTGCTTGCTCTGGGCTGATATAGTGAACTGAACCAATGGCTTTGTCAGACATTGTTTTTCCATTTTCTCTAGCAAATCGAGCAATTCCAAAGTCCATGACCTTGATTGTTCCATCCTCTAATAACATTACATTTTGAGGTTTAACATCACGATGAACAATGCCATTATCATGTGCATGTTGTAGTGCCCTAAGAATTTGGACTGTAAAATGTACTGCTTCCTTCCATTTAACAGTTCCCTGTTGTTCAATGTACTCTTTTAAAGTAATACCATCAATATATTCCATAACAATATATTGAATATTATCACTGAAGTTTACATCAAATATTTTCACAATGCTTGGATGTGACAATACAGCTATTGCCTTTGATTCATTTCGAAACCTTCTTTTGAAGTCTTCATTTGACAAATATTCGTCCTTAAGTATCTTAATTGCAACATTCTTATTTTCTAAAATATCGCGCGCCTTGAATACAATTGCCATTCCACCAAAGCCAATTAGCTCAAGTAACTCATATCTGCCTTCTAATTTCTTGCCGATATAATTATCCACTTTTTGCTTCCTCCTATTCTATAACTGCGACGGTTATGTTGTCAATTCCGCCAGCTTTATTTGCAATGTCAATTAGCTTTTTGCAAGAGCTTTGAGCGTTATTTGTTGCTAATTCTGCTTCAATTATCTTATCATCCACCATATTTGTTAGTCCATCTGTACACAAAATGAGTTTGTCTCCATATTCAAGTTGCAATGATAAATAATCTATATCAACGACAAGGTTTACACCCACTGCCCTTGTAATCATATTCTTATTTGGGTGAGTTGATACCTCGTGTTCTTTGATTTTTCCCTGCTCTAATAGTTCTTGCACAAGAGAGTGGTCTTTGGTGATTTGACGCAATTTATTATTTTGTAAAACATAAGCTCTACTATCGCCTATGTTTATAAAGTGTGCGGTATTGCAAACTACAACACAAACAACAACCGTTGTCCCCATGCCTTTAAATCCCGGCTCTATGTTGGACTTTGTGTAAACTTGAATATTAGCTTCACTAATAGCATTCACCATTATATCTCTAATTGCTAATGTATCAGCCTTATCAATTTCATTCTCGATGAGTTTTTTTGACACAATACTACAAGCCATTTCACTAGCAATATTGCCCGCACTCTGTCCACCCATTCCGTCACATACTATTGCAAAGCCGACTTGTTCACTAAATTTATGTGTATAAAAAACATCTTGGTTCATTTCTCTTTGTAATCCTTTGTCAGTCATGCCATAAAAGTTCAAAACAAGTCCCCCTTTTATCTTATTATTTAAATCTATTTTATAATAAATTATCTGAAATTTCCTTTTCATTTGCACGAAGTTGTCCACATGCGGCATTAATATCAGTTCCCAATGTTCTGCGGATTGTTGTATTAATACCTTTATTTAGTAAATAGTTTTGAAATACAATTACATCTTGACTATTAGTTTTTTTATAATTGGTTTCCTTAATCTCATTTACTGGAATTAAATTAACATGACACAGCATTCCTTTTAATCTTAATGCAAGCTCATCTGCACATGCTTTTGAATCATTAATTCCTTTTATCAATGCATATTCAAACGATATTCTTCTACCTGTGTTATTAGCATATTCCCTACACGCAGTTAGCAGTTCCTCTATACTCCACTTCTTATTAATCGACATTGTATTAGAACGAATTTGATTGTTTGGTGCATGAAGTGATATTGAAAGAGTTAGTCCAAGTCTTAGTTTTGAAAGTTCATAAATTTTATCAACTACACCACAAGTAGATAGTGACACATGCCTTAAACTTAAATTATGCCCTTTTTCACAACTTAATAGGTCTAGAAAACGGACTACATTGTCATAGTTATCAAGTGGCTCGCCAATTCCCATCAAAACAACATTGGATATTTTCTCGCCTGTATCTCTTATTACTTTATATATCTGTTCTAAGATTTCTGATGATGTAAGATTTCTTACAAAACCAGCCTTTGTCGAGGCACAGAATGCGCAACCCATTTTACAACCTACTTGAGTCGATATGCAAATACTGTTTCCATGCTTATATCTCATTAAAACAGATTCAACAAACTCGCCATCTTGAAGCCTGAAAAGATACTTCATTGTTCCATCAATCTCAGATACAAACTTTTTTTCAATTGAAAAAATAGTAATAAAACAGTTATCATTTAATTTTTGTATTAAATCCTTTGAGATGTTTGTCATATCAATAAAATTCTCTACTTTTTTTACATGCAACCAATCAAAAATCTGCTTTCCTCTAAACTTCTGTTGACCTAAGTTTGAAAGCATTTCACAGATTTCTTCAACTGTCATGGATTTTATATCAATTTTGCTCATTTATATAGCCATTCCTTTTCAAACTATTCATCATATAACCTTAGTTTTTTTGTAAAACTGAAATAAAGAATCCATCGCAATTGTTTTGATGTGGGAATAATGTCACCCAACAATTATCAATACCTTCTATTTTACTTAACTTTTCAGATAATTGCAACGGTTTATATGAATTATTATTTGACAAAAATTTGGTAACTACCTCATCGTTCTCTTTTTTATTGGTCGTACATGTAGAATAAATCAAGTATCCACCATCTTTAACATAGTTTGAAGCATTACATAAAATTTTATACTGAATATCTGGCAAACCATCAAGGTCTGTTTGTTCTTTATATTTTATTTCAGGTTTTCTCCTAATAATGCCTAATCCCGAACATGGAACATCACACAAAACTCTATCTGCTTTTTCAATCTCTGGATTAAACTCAGCACCATCTTGAATTGATGTATTAATAACAGTAATTCCAAGTCGTTTTGCATTATCATTTATTAGCTTTAGCTTGTGCTCGAAAAGGTCATTTGCATAAATTGCGCCTTCATTGTTCATATACTGTGCTATCGTAAAACTCTTTGAGCCTGGAGCCGCACACATATCTATTACAATATCACCTGGTTTTGCATCAACTGCCTTTGCACAAAGTTGAGAGGAAACATCTTGAACGTAAAAAAGCCCTTGTCTATATTGTGGAAGTTTATTTATACTTCCTGACTGGTTGATTATCAAACAATTCTCTAAATACTCATGTTTTTGTGCTTGCACTCCACGATTTTCAAGATAACCAATAAGCTTTTCAGAAGTTGTTTTAAGCGTATTCACTCTTATTGTAAGTGGTGGTCTATCAAGTGATGATTTTGCTAATTCAATTGCAGTTTCAATACCATACTGCTCTGCCCACTGTTTTAATATCCATTGTGGACAAGCATATTTTATACTATAATGCAATATTTCATCTTTTTTTATGTCCGGAAGTTTATATTGCTTATTATCTCTTATAAAGCCACGCAAAACTGCATTTACAAATCCCTTTGCACTTGCTTTTCTGGAATATGCGGTGAGTTTTACGCATTCGTCAACTGCCGAATTGTCTGGAACACCATCCATAAATAAAATCTGATATATACCCATTCTAAGTATATTTAAAACTTCTATATCAAGCTTATTCAGTGGTTTTTTTACATAATATTTTATAATATAGTCAAGTGTTATTTTGGTTTCTAATACACCATAAAATAATGCTGTTGCAAAGCTCGCTTGAGTTTTATCAACTCCACTTTCTAAAAGCATTTTATCTATAGCAATGTTTGAGTATGCGCCCTCTTTTAAAACACGAAAAAGCGTGTCATATGCGATTTGTCTTGATGTTTTCATAATATGCTAAGGATATTTATATATAAATTGATGTTATTTATAACTATCCAACCCCCTCAAATTAGTTAATCTCTATTTCTATTACTTAAAAGTATAAGTCTTAATAAGTTTGCAAGCGCAACTATCAATGCAGCGACATAAGTTAAGGCAGCAGCAGTAAGCACTTTTTTTGCTCCTTTTAACTCGTCTTCATCTAACATCATATTTGTTTCTAGCGTAGAAATAGCACGAGAACTTGCATTAAATTCAACAGGCAAAGTAACTAGTTGAAATAAAACAACTGCTAAAAACAATATAATTCCAAAAGACACAAGCCACTTCAATCCTGCAAATATTCCAAATATTGCAAGTGGAAGTGCCAAAGTAGAACCTATTTTTGTGACTGGAATTAATGATGCTCTTATTTTAATCGGTGCATATTTTTTCGCATATTGTATTGCATGACCAACCTCATGTGCGGCAACACCAATTGCGGCAACAGATGTCGAGCTATAGACAGAATCAGAAAGTCTTACTACATTTGTTGTTGGGTCAAAGTGATCTGACAAATTACCCGAAACTCGCTCAATCCTTACATCATAAAGTCCGTTTTGGTCTAATATTTGACGTGCAACACCTGAGGCATTAACACCCCTTCTTGAATAAAAGCCATTATACTTATTGAAAGTTGATTTGACTTTAAATTGTGCCCATAGCGCAATAAGCGTCGCTGGAATAATCAACAGCATATAATACTGGTCGAACATGTAATACGGCAAACGTGGCATAAATAATTCCTCCCCCTAATTAGCTAATAAGTATCAACAATTAGCAATTACCTATTAAATCTCCAATTTGAATTCTTTGTCCACGCAAAAAGTCTGCGCCATTCATACGCTTAGAGCCCTCGTATTGAACTTCACAAAGTCTAATTGCAGTGTTTTGTCCACAACCGACTATAAATTGTTTTGTTGAAATAATCTCGCCTACATTTATTTTTTCATTTATCTCTACTACTTCACTTTTATAGACCTTCAAACGTTTTCCGTTAATTACAGTTTGAGCACATGGCCACTCTGATAATCCTCTTATATGGTTGTGAACCAATAAAGCCTCTAATGAAAAATTGATTTGTGACATTTCCTTCGAAAGAAGTGGAGCGTGACTTGAGTCATCATCGTTTTGTTTGATTGGTTTTAATGTGCCGTTTTCTAAAGCAATAATCGTTTCTATTAGAAGTGGACCACCTAACACTGAAAGTCTGTCATGTAATTCACTTGAAGTTTCATTTTTACCTATTGTTATTTCTTTTTTTAATAACATATCCCCAGTGTCTATACCATCTGCCATATACATTGTTGTAATACCCGTAACAGATTCACCATTTAAAACACTCCACTGGATTGGACCTGCTCCCCTATATTTTGGAAGTAGTGATGCATGCACATTAATACAGCCATACTTTGGAATGTCCAATATTGACCTTGGCAAAATCTTGCCATATGCAACAACTACAATTAAATCTGGATTAAGTTCTTTTATAAGCGTAGTTGCTTCATCAGTTCTAAGCGTTTTAGGTTGAAATACTTCAATATTATTTTCAACAGCAACCTCTTTTACTGGTGGAGAACTAAAATGTTGTCCTCTACCTTTTTTTTTGTCGGGCTGAGAAAACACACCAACAACATTATGTTTTGATTCAATTAATGCTTTTAGCGTTGGAACGGCAAAGTCTGGTGTACCCATAAAAACTATATTCATATATCAATAATCCTTTTCTATTTGTAGATGTCAAAATATTAATCTTTTTTTCTTCTTCGTCTTGGTCTTTTATCTTCAATTTCAACCATCTCAGTAACTAAATCTTTAAATAAAATGCCGTTTAAATGGTCAAGCTCATGACACAATGCTCTAGCTAATAATTCGCTTCCCTCAATAATATACTCTTTGCCATAACGGTCTAGTGCTTTTACCTTAACCTTCATTGGTCTGGTTACGTCACCATATTCATCAGGGCTTGAAAGACATCCCTCAATCCCCGTTTGAGTTCCGCTTTGCTCAATCATAGTTGGGTTAATAATTTCATAAAGCTTATCACCTGTATCAATTATCACTACTTGTCTTAAAATTCCAACTTGAACTGCCGCTAACCCTACACCATCAGCACTGTACATGGTTTCAGCCATATCATCAATTAACTGCCATAGCTTTTCATTAAACTCTGTAACAGGTCTTGACTTTTTTCTTAGAGTTTCATCTTTTTCTAAAATTA
>DAMDCT010000114.1:0-6908 GCA_032091455.1 Oscillospiraceae bacterium
TAAAATGTAATGCAGTTCCAATTCAACTACCAATAGGTGCTGAAGAAACATTTAGAGGTGTTATTGACCTAGTTGAAATGAAAGCAGACATTTATTATGACGATTTAGGTAATGACTTACGAGTTGAAGAGATTCCTGATGACTTAAAAGAAATGGCTGAGGAATATCGTGCAAAATTAATTGAAGCTGCTGCTGAGCAAGACGAAGATGCAATGATGAAGTATCTAGATGGCGAAGAGCTAACTATTGCTGAAATCAAGCATTGTATTCGTAAAGGAACATTGGCTAATACAATGATTCCTGTTGTTTGTGGTACTTCTTATAAAAATAAAGGTGTTCAAAAAGTTTTGGATGCTGTAATTGACTATATGCCTGCACCTATCGATGTTGATGACATCAAAGGTATTGATCCTGATACTGGCGAAGAAGTAATAAAACCTTCATCTGACACTGAGCCATTTGCAGCTTTAGCATTTAAAATTGCAACTGACCCATTCGTTGGAAAGTTATGTTTCTTCCGTGTATACTCTGGTTCAATCAACGCAGGAAGTGGTGTTCTTAACTCAACAAAAGATAAGTCTGAAAGAATCGGACGTATCCTACAAATGCATGCTAACTCTCGTCAAGACATTGAAACTGTTTATGCTGGAGATATTGCTGCTGCAGTTGGTTTAAAGAATACAACTACTGGTGATACACTTTGTGATGAAAAACACCCAGTTATTCTTGAGTCTATGGAATTCCCAGAACCAGTTATTAACTTGGCAATTGAGCCAAAAACAAAAGCTGGTCAAGAAAAAATGAGTATCGGTTTATCAAAACTTGCTGAAGAAGATCCAACTTTTAGAACTTATACGGATGAAGAAACAGGTCAAACTATCATAGCTGGTATGGGTGAGCTTCACCTTGAAATCATTGTTGATAGATTACTTCGTGAATTTAAAGTAGAAGCAAACGTTGGTGCTCCTCAAGTTTCTTACAAAGAAACTATTAGAAAAGAAGCAGACGTTGATCATAAATACTCTCGTCAGTCTGGCGGTAAAGGTCAATATGGTCACGTTAAAATCAGAGTTGAGCCAAACGAATCTGGTAAGGGCTACGAGTTCATCAACAAGGTTGTTGGTGGTGCTATTCCTAGAGAATACATTCCAGCAGTTGATGCAGGTATCAAGGGCGCAATGCTTTCTGGTGTACTTGCAGGTTGTCAAGTAGTTGACGTAAAGGTTACACTTTATGATGGATCTTACCATGAGGTTGACTCATCTGAAATGGCATTTAAAATTGCCGGTTCTATGGCATTCAAAGAAGCAATGAGAAAAGCTGATCCAGTTATTCTTGAACCAATTATGAAAGTAACGGTTATTGTTCCTGAGGATTACATGGGAGACATTATCGGTGACTTGAATTCACGCCGTGGACAAATTCAAGGTATGGAAGCAAGACCTGGTGCACAACAAATCAATGCATTTGTTCCTCTTTCTGAAATGTTTGGATATTCAAATGCTCTTCGTTCAAAATCACAAGGACGTGGACAATATTCAATGGAGCCTAGTCACTACATTGAAGTTCCAAAGTCAATTTCAGAAAAGATTATTAGCGTAAAAGCTAAAAAAGACTAATTTTTGAAAACACTTGAAATTATATTTTAAAGTGGTAGAATATAAAGCACATAGCATTATATTCTAACCGTAAATAAAAGGAGGATTTTACAATGGCAAAAGCTAAATTCGAACGTAACAAACCCCACGTTAACATTGGTACTATTGGTCACGTTGACCATGGTAAAACAACTCTAACTGCTGCTATCACTAAGACTTTGTCTATGGGCGGAAACGCTGAGTACAGAGCTTATGACCAAATCGATGGTGCTCCAGAAGAGAGAGCTCGTGGTATCACAATTAACACAGCTCACGTTGAGTATCAAACTGAAACTCGTCACTATGCACACGTTGACTGTCCTGGACATGCTGACTACATTAAAAACATGATTACTGGTGCTGCTCAAATGGACGGTGCTATTCTTGTTGTTTCAGCTTCTGACGGACCAATGCCACAAACTCGTGAGCATATTCTTCTATCTCGTCAGGTAGGTGTTCCTCACATCGTTGTATTCATGAACAAAGCTGACCAAGTTGATGATCCAGAGTTACTTGATTTAGTTGAGATGGAAATCCGTGATCTTCTAAACGAGTATGAGTTCCCAGGCGATGATACTCCAATCATCAGAGGTTCTGCTCTACAAGCAATTGAAGCTCCAATGGATATCACTAACGCTGCATATGCTCCAATTCTAGAGCTTATGGCTGCAGTTGATAGCTTCATTCCAACTCCAGAGCGTCCAGCTGACCTTCCTTTCCTAATGCCTGTTGAGGACGTATTCACAATCACTGGTCGTGGTACTGTTGCAACTGGTAGAGTTGAAAGAGGTAAGCTAAACACTGGTGATGAGGTTGAAATCCTTGGTCTTTCTGAAGAAAGAAAGAAATCAGTAGTAACTGGTGTTGAAATGTTCCGCAAAATCCTTGATTATGCTGAAGCAGGCGATAACATTGGTGCTCTACTTCGTGGTGTTCAAAGAACTGACATCCAACGTGGACAAGTTCTTGCAAAACCAGGTTCAATTCACCCACTAACTAAGTTTGTTGGACAAATTTATGTTCTTAAAAAAGAAGAGGGCGGACGTCATACACCTTTCTTTAAGAACTACCGTCCACAGTTCTTCTTTAGAACAACTGACGTAACTGGTGTTGTTAATCTTCCAGAAGGCATTGAAATGGCTATGCCAGGTGATAACGTTGAAATTAACGTTGAGCTTATCACTCCAATCGCTATCGAAGAAGGTCTACGTTTCGCTATCCGTGAGGGTGGACGTACAGTAGGTTCAGGCGTTGTAGTTAAAGCAATTAAAGATTAGTTTAAATATTTAAATTATATGTTAGCACCCATGCATTTTTTGCTTGGGTGCTTTTATAATTGTATAATGATTATATTAAACAATTAGTGCCAGGAAGTTCCTCATTTATTTGAAATATGTATTGTTTAAACTGGTAAACTATTAACGTGATACAATGATAAAGCATAAATCAGAAATAAATTATTTACAATTTATTCATAAATACAAAGTTCAAATAAATGTATATTATGTGTAATGAAATACAACTGTTTTCGTGCGAAATACACTGATATAATGGGCATTCATCAGCATTTTATAAATCAAATTTTTCTCCGCTTTTTTTGAAAGTTTGTGTTAATACACTTGCAAAATTACATATCATATCACATGAATGACATATTTTTAACTTGAAATTTGCTTTAGTCTATGCTATAATTAGTCATTATTAAGATAAGCAAATTATAAGTTGATTTTGTAATTGAGTTTCAACCTACAAGTTACTATAATTTGTTTATCAAAGTATAAATACAAAACTGAAATTGGAGGAAATAATATGTTTGCAAAAAAACGCACACTTTCTATCGCCGTTGTAGTTGCTCTTGTGGTTTCTATGATGCTTTCAGCGTGTACATCAGCTCCAAAGGCTGCTACTTCAAAGTACCCTGGTACTAAAGAAGCAGGAACAGCAATAATCAATTTAGGTTCAGAGCCCCCAATGATGAACTCTTTACTTACAACAGACACAACTTCTGGTAATGTTTTTCGTCATATTTGTACCGGTCTAACTGTACTTGACAAAAACGACAAAGCAGTTTCTGGTGTTGCAAAAGATTGGACAATATCTAAGGATAAATTAGTTTATACATTTAATCTACGCAAAGACTTTAAGTGGTCTAATGGCGAACCTGTAACTGCAAAGGATTTTGAATTTGCATTTAAAGCTATCTTAGATCCAAAGTATGCTGCACCATACAGCTATTTAGGATTTGTATTTAAAAATGGACTAGAATTCTCACAAGGTAAAGCTAAAAGAGAAGATGTTGGCGTTAAAGTTCTTGATGACTATAAACTAGAAATTACTTTAGCACAACCAACTCCTTATCTTTTAGATATGTTTGCATTCCCTGTGTTGTTACCAGTAAACCAAAAAGCTTATGAAGCTGCTGGTGATAAATACGGTACAGATGCTAATAAAATGGCATATAACGGTGCTTACATAATTAGCGAATGGGCTCATGAGGATCAAATAGTTCTAACTAAAAATCCTGACTACCCAGATGCAAAGAACATCAAGATTGACAAAATTGTTATGAAGATGATTAAAGATAGTAATACAGCTATGAACACATTCAGATCTAATCAAATAGATATGATTGGTTTAAATGGTGATCAATTAAAGATGATGAATGATGAAAAACAACCAGTTGGTTCTTATGATGATGGAGGAAACTGGTACTTTGAGTATAACTTAAAAGACAAAGCTTTATCTAATAAGAAACTTCGTCAAGCTTTAACTTACGCAATTGATAGTAAACAATTCGTTGAAAAAATAGTTAAAAATAGTTCAAGAGTTGCAAATTCATTTACTTCTCCTGTAATTCAAGGTAACAAGAAAAAGTTTATCGATGAAGTTGGTCCACTATTTAAGAGCCACGACGTTGAGAAAGCTAAGTCACTTTTAGAGGAAGTAAAAAAAGAACTAGGTGTTGACAAGATTTCAGTCTCTATTCTATGTGATGATACTGATACTGCTCAAAAACATGCTGCAGTATTCCAAGAAGCATGGAAAAAAGACCTAGGTATCGAAGTTAAAGTTGACGTACAACCATTTAAATCAAGAATTGCAAAAATGCAAGCAAAAGATTTCCAAATGGTACTTGCTGGATGGGGACCTGACTACAATGACCCAATGACTTTCTTAGATATGTTTGAAACTGGTAACGGTAACAACCATACAAGTTACACAAATCCTGCTTATGATGCTTTATTAAATAAAGTTAGAGTAGAAGCTGATAGAGATAAACGTTTTGGATACTTAATGGATCTAGAAAAGATCCTTATGGATGATATGCCAATTGGTCCTTTCTACTTCAGAACTCGTGACTACACAACTTCCGCTAAACTAACTGGTGTTGTTCGTACAGCATTCCAAGATATTAATTTACTACATGCATCTGTTAAATAGTTAAATATATTTATATTTTACAACAACAAATCACAATCATTATCGAGCCATAGCTTGTATATGGCTCGAAATTGTGTTTTGATGCTTTTCAATTTACAGTAACGACTTAATATATTCACAGTAAAATTGTTTTATGCTGTGAATTGAAATGCACCAATTGATTTTTGGTGGGTAACGGTTATTAATTAATGACTAAAAAAACTAAGGGGGCAATTTGTTTGGGGAAGTATATTACAAAGAGAGTTTTCTATGCAATTCTTACATTGTGGGCGCTTATAACTCTTACATTTTTTATGATGCGTATGTTGCCTGGTGATCCTTTTGTTGGGCAAAAGGCACTGACAAAGGAAACAATGGCAGCACTCAATGCTAAATATGGGCTAGATAAGCCAGTACTTGTACAGTACGGAAAATATATGGGCAATATTATTAAGGGTGATTTAGGTGATTCTCTATATAATCATCGTTCAGTGAATAGCACTATAGCAGAAGCTTTTCCTTATTCTCTTGATCTTGGAATCAGAGCGTTAATTTTTGCTGTAATAGGTGGAATTTTATTAGGAATATTAGCTGCAAGGAAAAGGGGTACAGGCTGGGATACTGCATCAATGCTTATTGCTGTAATAGGTGTATCTATACCAAGCTTTATTGTTGGAGCTTTACTGCAATATGGATTATCCTTAAAACTTAACACCCTTATAGGAATGTTTTCACCTGGAATGCAGTTATTTCCTGTAGGTGGATGGGAAACTGAGATGCATAAAATATTACCTGCATTTGCTCTTAGTTTAGGTTCACTAGCTACTATATCTCGTTTAATGCGTACAAGTATGCTTGATGTTTTAGGTCAAGATTATATTAAAACAGCAAAGGCAAAAGGATTGAGTGAGAAGAAAACTATTTGGAAACATGCAGTAAGAAATGCTGTAATGCCAATTATAACAGTTGTAGGTCCTATATCTGCTGCTCTATTAACAGGAGCATTTGTTGTTGAGAATGTTTTCAATATTCCAGGCATGGGTAAATTCTTTGTTATAAGCATTCAAACACAGGATTATACAATGATTGCTGGCACAACTTTATTTTATGGTGCCTTTTTAATTGTTGCAAATTTAGTTGTTGATATTGTATATGGATTAGTTGATCCTCGAGTAAAGTTAGGAAAGGAGTAGTACAATGAGTGATAATGAAAAAATATTAGAAGAGCAAAATGAAAATGAATATGTGATTGAACAAGATTCTTTTGATCACATTGGTAAAGATTCAGAGCAAAGTGAACAAATTGTGCGACCTAGCCTAAGTTATTGGAAGGATGCAATGCGTCGTTTGGCAAAAAATAAAATTGCAATTATTTGTGCTATATTTCTTATATTCATGATTTTAATGGCAATTATAATTCCGTTTATATCACCATATACAGTTTCTGAAATTCATGCAGATCATACCGATATGAAGCCTTTTTATGTTGCTGAGGATGGACACATGCATATTTTTGGAACGGATTCACTTGGCCGTGACATATTTACTCGTATTTGGAGTGGTGCTAGGGTTTCATTATTTATTGCGTTTATGGCAGTATTAGTAAACTTTATAGTTGGTGTAGTTTACGGTGGTATTTCTGGTTACATAGGCGGTGCGGTTGATAATGTTATGATGCGTATTATTGAGATAATTAATGGTATACCATATTTAATGATTGTAATTTTATTAATGATGATAATGAAGGCAGGTATGTGGACAATTATTATTGCATACGCTGCTGTCGGCTGGACGGGTATGGCGAGGTTAATCCGTGGACAGATTATTACGCTTAAAGAGCAAGAATTTGTT
>DAMDCT010000115.1:0-721 GCA_032091455.1 Oscillospiraceae bacterium
GGTAATATTAATAGAAACTTTGATGCACAGCCAAAACCAGCTTCAGTTGCAGAAGGCTTCACAGAATTTGAGGAAGGTTTTACTGCTTACCCATCCCTAATATATGACGGACCATTTTCTGATCACATTATGCAAAAAGAACCTGAACGTTTGAAAAACGAGCAAAATGTTTCTCGTGCAGATGCAAAAATAAATGCCGCTAAAGCTGCTATTATGTCAGTAAATGAACTTAAAGATGCAAATGATGAGGATTCAAAAATGCCATCATATTGTTTCAGTGGTGAAGGTGTTGATGTATCAATTACCAAAAAGGGTGGACTAATTTCATATATGCTTAAATCACGTATGGTAAGTGAGCAAAAAATAGATGCAAAGCAAGCACAAGAGAAAGCCCGAACTTATATGGATAGCTTAGGCATTGGTACACTTGAAACAAGTTATTACGAGATATCAAACAATATAATTACAATAAATTATGCATATCTCCAAGATAAAATTATTGTATATCCTGATCTTATAAAAGTAAGTATAGCTTTAGACAATGGGGAAGTATTAGGGTTTGATGCAAGAGGATATATTGTAAATCATAAGAAACGTGATATTGCAAATCCAAAGTTCACCTTAGAACAAGCAACAACTAGTGTGAGTGAATATTTAAATATTGAAAACTCTCGCTTATGCATTATTCCTAGTGATGGTTTAACTGAGCTTTTATGTTATG
>DAMDCT010000115.1:731-2357 GCA_032091455.1 Oscillospiraceae bacterium
GTTATGAGTTTAAATGTAAATCTAAAGATGGTAAAGATATTTTAGTTTATGTAAATGCCAATACAAAAGCTGAAGAACGAATACTAATTTTATTAATAACTGAAAACGGAACACTAACTATATAAAAATAATTAAAGTTCATTTAAAATGTAATTAGTATAATACAAATTAAACTATGCAAAACACAATCGTCTGCTTATGTAAAAAGCAGACGATTGTGTTTTTTATATGGTAACAATACCTTTAATTAAATCTTGTGATAATGGTTTTGGCCTATTGCATGTAGTAGTCATCTTATAGTACTGACCAGTTTTTGAACTAATATGGTATGCATGCATTACCTCTAATACGTGACAAGTAAGTTCGCAATTTGCTCTATGAAGTTCATCGCTACCTATATGTGCTACCATATCAGATAGCCCTACTGCACGGCTATTTTCTGCATAGATGTGCGTTAGTGGAATCTCTTTAAACTCAGTTGAGTTTGATGTTCTTAACAAAACAGGACCACCAAATGTATTTGGATCAGGAACAATAAGAGTACCACGTGTTCCGTATATTTCAATACGTGGAAGTGTTGAATCCCAAACATCAAAAGTAGTTATAACTGTTGCAATTACGTTATTCTTAAACCTAAGTGTTCCAGCAACATATGTATCAACTTCAACAGGAATTACCTTACCATGCTTTGGTTCACTTGTAATTGTACGAGTTTCAAATGATCTTTTTGTCATGCCACATACAGTATCAACTGGACCTAATAATGATATTAATGCTGTATTATAATATGGTCCCATGTCAAACATTGGACCACCGCCAAGTTCGTAATAAAACTCTGGATCTGGATGCCAGCTCTCGTGCCCATGACACATCATAAATGCTGTTGCTCCAATTGGCTCTCCAATAAACCCATCATCAATAAGTTTACGACATGTTTGAATTCCCCCACCAAGAAAAGTATCTGGTGCGCCACCAAGTAGCAGTCCCTTTTCTTTAGCAAGTGCCACAAGCTCCTTGCCTTCTTCTAGTGAAAGTGATAATGGTTTTTCCACGTAAGAATGTTTTCCTGCCAACAGTGTTCGTTTGCAAATGTCATAGTGGTCTTTTGGGGTTGTTATGTTTAGTATAACATCAATTTCATCACACTCACACATTTGCTCAAATGTCATAATATTAGGTACATTATATTCCTTTTGCGCCTTAGTAACCTTATCTTCGATTAGGTCTGCAACTGCATATATATTTAGATTTTTAAATAAATTTGTCATGTTTGTTAGGTATATTGGACTAATACATCCACATCCAACCACGCCTACGTTATATATCTCTTTTGTCCTCATAATATAAACACCTTTCAAATTTTTATTAATAAATTCTAGTACATTTTCATTTCATTTTCAAATCTTTCTGTTGTAAGGTTGTTATCAATTGCATATTGTTTTCCTTCTGCTGCCCATAACATTCCTCTACGCATTAACTCAAGTGCATTTGGTGAATTATCAAATACATCATTATGATGTCCTAATGAATTATAGAAAACTCGTCCATTGCCCCAATATTTAGTCCAAACAACTGGCATGTCAATTGGCTTGTTTGAAATATGATAATAAGATATGTTTGGCATGC
>DAMDCT010000115.1:2367-6527 GCA_032091455.1 Oscillospiraceae bacterium
GAGTTGATGCTAATACTTCAATTGCAGGGTCAACATGTAGATAATAGTGTTCACTCTTAACTTCAAAATCATCTATCCCCTCAATAAGTGGACTTGATCCATGACTAATGGTTACAGTATACTCTATTCCATCACCACCTGGGTGACTAACCCATTGACCACCTGTAATAAACTGCCACTGCGTATCATTTCTAAATGAATCACACATACCACCATGGCAACCAGCAATTCCAACTCCTGAGCCTATTGCTTTTGCAATATTATTTGTGTATTCTGGATTAATCTCAACTCCTGTTATACAAGGCACTATCAAGTCAAGTTTCATTAATTCATCAAGATTTTCAAAAGCATCAAGACTTTCGCTTACTTTAACCTCAAAGCCTTCTTTTTTTAATATATTTGCAAATCTATTTGCAACCTGATCAGGCTCATGACCATCCCAGCCACCCCATACTATCAAGGCTTTTTTATTCATATTAAATCTCCCTTCCGCAAGTTACAGCCAAACTTACTTTGAATATATATTTTATTTTTATCTAGGCTTTTATCTATAATCTAATTGCAACTTCATTGTATCGGTTTTAGTTGTTTATTGCAAGTCTTATAATATGAAAAAAACTTATTGATTTTTTGTGTAATATCTACAATCGGCAGGCACGATGCACGGTAAAACATACATCATGTATTATATTCGGATATTACCCACTAAAGCAATAACTAAAAAGTATTCATACAATAGTAAAACGCTATAATACAAACATAATTTATATTATAGCGTTTTAACACTAATTCAATTTAAAACAGTTATTGTAATTTTATTCTTTAGGAGTAAGTGTATTTATATTGTTTTTAAATACACTAATTGTTATTATAATTGCAACAATAAGAGCTGCGGTTTCAGATATAGGGAATGCAAGCCACACAAAATTTAGTCCAATCTTTGATAATAAATATGCCACTGGAAGTAATATTACTATTTGGCGAAGCACTGATATTGCCAAACTCTTTGTTACAATGCCAATTGCGGCTGGAATAAAGCATATTGAAATCAACCTTAATGCAATAACACCTATTTCTATCATTTCAGCATCTTTTCTAAATATCATTATCAGTTTATCCGGTATTGCCATAAACAAGATTGTTCCAGCAGTCATAATTGCTACCGCAATTATCATTCCTATTTTTAACGCAGATACTACTCTCTCTTTTTTTCTTGCTCCATAATTAAAACCTAATATCGGCATTATTCCACTAGTTAAACCAAAAACAGGCATAAATATAAATGATTGCAGTTTGAAATATATCCCTAAAACCGCTACTGCTGCCTCACTAAACCCAATAAGTATAATATTCAACACTGTAACAAGCAATGAACCTATTGCTTGCATTATAATTGAAGGGATACCTACTGAATATATATCTTTAATTGTTTTCCATTCAAACTTAAACCCTTTAATTGATATATGCACATCATGACTTTTCACATGAACAATTATAAGACTAAATATCATAGCTGCAAATTGTCCAATAACCGTTGCTATTGCAGCTCCTCTTACACCCATTTTAGGTAATCCAAAAAGTCCAAATATTAATATTGGATCTAATATAATATTTGTAATTGCACCTGTTAGCTGAAACAGCATTGGGTATATCATATTTCCTGTCGCTTGTAAAGTTTTTTCAATATTAATTTGAACAAATATTCCTATAGAGAATATTGTAACAATATAAATATAGTCACATCCCATATCAATTATTGCTTTGTTTTGCGTGAATGTTTCAAAGAAAGGACGTGTTGTAAAAACTGCAATTATTGCAAATGCTATACCAGTTATTACTCCTAAAAATAATCCATGTGTTGCCGCTTTGCTTGCCTTGTCTTTATTCCCTTCACCTAATCTTCTTGATACAACAGAATTTATACCTATTGCAGTACCTACCGCCACTGCAATTATCATTATTTGCACTGGAAATCCAAGTGAGACAGCGGTAAATGCATCCTTACTAATTTTTGCAACGAAATAACTATCCACTATATTATATAGCGCCTGCACAAGCATTGAAAACATAGCCGGTATAGACATTGATAATATAAGTTTAAACATTGGCTGTGTTCCCATTTTATTTTCCTTGATTTGTTCCATTAATAACTCCGTTTCTTTTCTTATACTAATTTAAAATATTACTTATTTACATTAAATTAAATTAGCATTACAACATGTGCAAACTTCTAAAAATAATCGCCTAAAATGATTAATACAAAAAATTATGAGGTCACCATAATTGGCGACCAACATAATACTAGACTATCTAAAAAATTTTATATTTACATTAGTTATTTATTAGCCATTGCTTGCTTTGTTAATTTATATTCGATTGGTGCCATAATTCTATTTTATTTGCCATTTATACAAAGTCACTATAACCCACAAACGACAAAGAATTATTATATTAAAAGAAAAAGAACTTCTTTTTCTTTTTCTCTGGTTCACTAGATACAGGTGCAGGTGCAGTAAAGTCAGTGTCTGGATATACTGTGCTAGCAATTCCCCTTAGAACCTCAGCAACATCCTTATTTTGTAGGGTTATCTGTTGAGCATCAACAGCGAAAAGTTTATTATTTTTAACTGCATTTGAGTTTTTAAAAAGTTCACTCTCTTTAATATGCTCAGCCTCAAGTGGAGATGAGAAAAATATAATATCAGGATTTAGCTTTGTGGCTTGTTCTTTAGTAACATTATATTGTTTGTATTCTTTTGCGAGATTATCACCCATATTTGATAACAAACTGCTTTCAAAAGTATCCCCAGTTGATATAATTGGGTCAAGTGATTTTACATACAAAAAAGTTGGCTTTGCTGAAGGAAGCTTTGAAACAATATAATCAAGTTTTTGTTGTATTTCATCAGAAATAACCCTGCCATTTTTATTTGCTTTTACTTGTCCTTCCATTGCCACAATCAATTGAGTATAATGCGCCTTAAGTTCATCTATTGTTTTAACAGTAGGCATAACGACAACTTTTATACCAACCTCAGTCACTTTTGCCATCTGAACTTTTGTTAGTGGTACATTTGAAAAAATAATTTCTGGAGCAAGCTTACCAATTTTATCAAAATCAGGTTTTAGCCCTGTGCCTATAAGTTTGTCGTCAGTAATTCCTTCTATCTTGCAATCACTTGAATATCCAACAATCTTTTCTTTATATCCTAGTTCAATGAGCAGCTGAGTTATTGATGGTGAGAGTGATGCAACAGTTTTGGGCTGTTTTTCAATTGTAACATTAACAACAGTTGCCGGATAAGGTTTTATTTCTTTTTCAACTTTATTTGTACCCATACAAGAAGTAAGCATTAATACCACTAACCCCATTGTTGTGCAAAGATTCAATATTTTTTCCATTTTCAATTACCCTCCGAAACCTTTTTCTTTATTTTCTAAATAATTTATATTAAATCACTTTATTTTTATATTATTACACCATGTGTTTAATAATAACATTTTTATGTAAATAATTCAACTTATTATCACAACTTTTTTATTTCATTTTTTATAAGTAATATTTACACTTTAGTTTATAAAAGTGTTGCATTAGATGTATATAATTAGTATAATATTAGTTATATTTATCAATCAAGAAAGGGAGTAGTAATATGATAACTGTCGCTATGGCAATGGTTAGATGTCTTGAAGAAGAAGGAACAAATATTATATTCGGTCTTCCTGGTGCTGCAATTTGCCCATTTTATTATGCCCTTTCCAAAAGTAATATACGACACATTCTAGTCCGCCATGAACAAAGTGCGGGACATGCCGCAAGTGGATATGCTCGTATTACCAATAAACCCGCTGTTTGTGTCGCAACTTCCGGCCCCGGCGCGCTTAATTTAATTACATCAATTGCAACCGCATATATGGATTCCGTTCCTCTAATAGTTATTACGGGACAGGTATCAAGTGAACTTTTGGGCCGTGATGTTTTTCAAGAAGCAGATATTACTGGTTCTGCCGAGCCATTTGTAAAGCACAGCTATCTTGTGAAAAACGCAACTGACATACCACGTATATTTAAAGAAGCATTTCTTATTGCAAGTACCGGCAGACAGGGACCTGTGTTGATTGATGTTCCAGTGAATATTCAAAGTGAACTAATTGAGTTT
>DAMDCT010000116.1:0-4577 GCA_032091455.1 Oscillospiraceae bacterium
GGAATTGATACGGTTAATGGTTCTCCATTTGTAAGTATGGTAACAGTATTAGCAATAGGTACAAGCTCTAGTGCCTCATGTAATGCATAGTCACCACTACCTAATACACAAACATTTTTTCCTCTGTAGAAAAAAGCATCACATACAGCACAATAGCTTACGCCCTTTCCTTCAAATTTAGTAAGCCCTTCAATTTTAGGGGCGTTTCTTGATGTTCCTGTTGTAAGAATTACCGCATCGGCTTTATAATCAGTAGTTTTTGTTTTTACAACTAGTTTATCTTCAAAAGCTAATGACACTACTTCGTCACTAATGACTTCACAGCCAATACGTTTTGCAGACTCAATTCCTGCATTAACTAAGTCTGTGCCAGATATGGGTTGTGCAAAGCCGTAGTAGTTTTCAATTTTATCTGCCTTTTTTAAAGCACCCAAATCACGACCAATAACAGTGGTTTCGATATTACCTCTCTTTGTGTATAGTGCTGCGGATATTCCAGCAGGACCATTTCCAATTATAACTACGTTTTTCATAGTATCACTCCATTTCGATATGTTTATTTAATTTTAAGTGTGAAATAATTTTTATATTGGCTTAATTAATATGATAAAGCTAATAATTGCGTTAATAGTATTATACCACAAAAATATGATTAGCATATATTTATAATTTTCGTTGCATTTGCAATGGATAGGTAGTGCTTATGATAGTATAATACACTCATAAACATAAATGTATAACAATTGTGTTTAATAGGGATATATATTTTGCTTTAAGCAATAATATAAATATAATTACATTTTAGGAGGCTACAGTATGAGTGATATGTTTTGTTTTCAATGCCAGCAAACTGCTGGGAATAAAGGTTGTGTAAGGGTTGGGGTTTGCGGAAAACAGCCAGAAACCGCAAATTTGCAAGATAATCTTGTATGTGAATTAATCAAACTTGCAAATGCAGTTAATGCAAATAAGAGCACAGTATTATCAGATAAATTGGTAATTGATGGTCTGTTTACAACCCTAACTAACGTAAATTTTGACAATGAAAGCATTAAGAAATTTACTAACAGAGTTATTAGTGAAGCAGAGAAAATTGGTGGATATGATAATTCTAAATGCATAGATTTATGGAATGGGGAAACAGATATTGTTTCACTTCGTTCTACACTTTTATTTGGAATGAAGGGTATGGCGGCTTATGCACACCACTGCTATAACTTAGGTTATGAAGATGAAGAAGTTACCAATTGGTTTTACAAAGGACTAGGAGAGCTTGATAAAGAGCACACTGTTGAGGAATGGTTAGCGCTTAACATGGAGTTTGGCAAGATGAACTTGAAATGTATGGGACTTCTTGATAAAGCAAATACAGAAACTTATGGGACACCAACTCCTACAAAAGTAACCTGCGATATTAAAAAAGGACCATTCATAGTAATTTCAGGACATGATTTACATGATATGGCTATGTTATTAGAGCAGACAGAAAATAAAGGAATAAATATCTATACCCATGGTGAAATGCTTCCTTGTCATGGTTACCCAGAACTAAAAAAATATTCTCATTTAGCAGGAAACTTTGGTACTGCTTGGCAAAGTCAACAAAAGGAGTTTGAAAATATTCCTGCACCTGTTTTATTTACAACAAACTGTATTATGCCACAAAGACCAAGTTATAAAGATAGAATCTATACAACTTCTGTTGTAGGATATGAAGGATTAATGCACATTGAAGCAGATGAAAAAGGATATAAAGATTTTTCACCCATTATAAAACAAGCATTAGAACTTGGTGGCTATGAAAACGATCATAGCATGAGCGGTATCAATGGTGGACACATGCTAACTACAGGTTTTGCACATGGTACAATATTAGAAAATGCTGACAAAATTGTTGAAGCTGTTAAAGAGGGGGCAATCAAGCACTTCTTCTTAGTAGGCGGATGTGATGGTGCACACCCTGGAAGAAACTATTATACTGAGTTTGTAAAGCAAACACCAATGGACACAATAGTTTTAACATTAGCTTGTGGAAAATTCCGCTTTAATGATTTAGACTTAGGTGAAATTGGTGGGTTCCCAAGAATTATGGATATGGGTCAATGTAATGACGCATATGGCGCAATAAAGGTTGCGCTAGCACTTGCTAATGCTTTTGATTGTGAAGTTAATGAGTTACCGCTAACCATTGTTTTATCATGGTACGAACAAAAGGCAGTTTGTATTCTATTAACTCTTTTATCATTGGGAATTAAAAACATGTATATTGGCCCAACACTTCCAGCATTTATGTCTGAAACTGTAGTGAAAGTATTAGTAGATTCATTTGGTTTAAGACCAATTACTTCACCAGAACAAAATATGGACGAAATTTTGGGTAAGCAATAATACAATATTTTGGGTAAGCAATAATACAATAATTCGTATTGAAAATTCTCTTTTCAATTTATACAACAAAAAAGTCATAGTGCTAATTGTACTATGGCTTTTTTGTTATGTATGTGACTAAAATCACAGAATTTTTGAAGTAATACTATATACTTAAAATATTAAATTTTATATATGAGGTGTAACTTTGAAATTCAAAAAATATTTTTATCTCTTTACTTTGGCATATTTTGCTCTAGGGTTTGTGAACATTCTCTTTGCGTGGTTGGGACTAGTATGTATGACGCTACCACTCTTATTTCTTTTTAGAGATACGAAAAAAACATGGTGTCAAAACTATTGTCCAAGAGCTTCTCTTTATTCAACTTGTGGAAAATTAACAGCAAAACATTCTCACAAAACCCCATCGTATTTTATTAAAGGTAATTTAAAATGGATTATGCTTATTTATTTTAGTATAAGCTTAACTCTTATTATCTTAACAACCATTATGGTGGCGATAGGGAAAAAACCACCAATGAATCATTTGCGATTTCTTATAGTATTTAATATTCCATTTAAAATCCCTCAGCTTATTTCAATAGAAGGATTTCAAAACTGGATTTATCATTTTGGCTATCGTATGTATTCTATGATGTTGACAACGACTGTATTGGGATTAATATTAGCGTTTATTTTCAAACCGAGAACATGGTGTACTATATGTCCAATTGCAACCGTGTCTGATGTGTATATTAAGGCTAAGAAGAAAATTAAATTGCCATCGTAGAAAGTAATATCAACAAAACTATTTAGCTAAGCTTCTTTAGTTTCTGAATGTTTTCTATTGTAATAGAACCTCTTGATTATTTTATCATCTGAAAAGTGGTTTAACAATCTTGTAATGACTTCTCTAGCTGTGCCTAAATCGTTTGCTATAAATTCATGTGTCATTTTTAATTTATTTGATTGTTCTAAGTTTGCATGTTCTAATAAAAATCCAGCGAGCCTTTTTCCAACACTTCCAAAAACGAACTGATCCAAAACCCACATGACATCTGAAAAACGTGAGGACATAAGTTCAAGCATAAATGATTTAACAGAACTGTTTTGTTCACTGATTTGATTGAATATTTCAGTTGGTATGATTATTATATTACTATCCTTTTCAATCTCAAGGTTTATGTTAAAGTTAATACTTTTAATCATGCAGGATGCTGATAAAATACATGTATCCAAAGAAAGAAGACGATATAAAGTAATCTGCTTGCCGTCCTCTGAGGTAATGTATGCTCTTAGCTGCCCGCTTTTAACGAGTATAAGCCCTAAACATTGACTTTCGCCACGATATAGGTTATCACCTTTTTTAAATGGTATGGAATTTGATGTATTTGTAATCATACTCTTTTGATTTTGTGTAAGTTCATTCCAAAACTTTAATGTTTGCGACAAATATTTTATTTCGTCAGCTTTAAGCATGGTACTCCTCCTCCTATAATTAATACTAATTGTAGTTGTAAATGCAACTAGCATCATTACCTATTTATTACAGTATATTGTGATAAACATAAAAAATCAAGACTTATGTTATGAATACTTAATATGCATTACAAATAAAAAATAATATGTATAAAAAACTACCTGTTGCATTTATTTGCAATAGGTAGTTATTATATGTATAGTATGTTTATATAATAGAAATTCCTGCGCTTGCATATCCTGTAATTCTATTAAACTGTGATGAGTTTGGGGATGATAAAGAGTAAACTAGCATTATTCGTATATCAGGATTAATTGGTATGCATATATTTGATAATTTACCTGTGCAAATTGTGCCAATTTCGTCTGCTGAGGATAATCTAGGGGATAAATTTATAGATGTTTTATCAATTGGTGAAAATACATTACTGGTTGGGGATGAACTGTATAGCTGAGCTTTGACGATTATAGGAGGTCTATTTGGGCATAGCGGTGAACAAGTGCTGAAAAATGTAGTTATTTGATTTATATGTACTTTTCGCGGACAAGAAAAAGCAAAATTGGAACAATTGCACCTTGCATTTTGAATATTAATTGTATTTCCTAACGGTGATGTTCCAGATGCTGAATTGCCAAATCCTATAAAGGCGGGAATACCTGCTGAACCATTAGAGAGCGTTGTTATGTAAATAGGCTTGCCAGATGCAAACGGAATAACTGAACCACCATAG
>DAMDCT010000116.1:4587-5258 GCA_032091455.1 Oscillospiraceae bacterium
CTGTTGGAAATTTGATGGTGATTGTGTACAGAAACATCCATCGTTTGTGGCGTCTGACGCAAATGCGAAATTACGGCAATTTGTAATCTTCATTTCAGGAAAGAAAGTTTTGTCTTTTATCATAATAAATTCTCCTTTTTTAATTAGTTTATTTGCATTCATTATTATTATATTCAAATATTGAATTCTTGCGAATTATTTATAAATAAGGTACAATAATAGGGTAAACAATTAATAAATATTAAAATATTGCTTGGTTTATAGAGAGGTACTATATGGAGTTTGTTACAGCTAAGAGCATGTTGACCAAAATCAAAGATAGTAGCGATTTTTTTCCTCGGGATTATAATATGAACATTTATCGTGGATGTTCTCATGGGTGTATATATTGTGATTCAAGATCACTGTGTTACCAAATTGAGGACTTTGGACAGGTAAGAGGAAAAGAAAAAGCTTTAGAAATATTAGAACATGAGCTAAAAACTAAAAGAAACACAGGCGTTATTGGAACAGGAGCAATGTCAGACCCTTATAACCCCTATGAAAAGCAGTATGAGCTAACTAGAGATGCATTAAAGCTTATTGATAAATATGGATTCGGTGTGGGAATAACTACTAAGTCTGCGTTAATAACAAGAGATACTGATTTGCTACAATCAATATCAAAGCAT
>DAMDCT010000116.1:5268-6272 GCA_032091455.1 Oscillospiraceae bacterium
AGCATTCACCTGTACATGTTTCTTTTTCAATTACAACAAGCGATGATGAAATATGCAAAAAAATCGAGCCTTATGTATCTCTATCAAGTGAAAGATTTAAAGCAATTAAGGAACTTAGTGAAAACGGAATATATACTGGCGTTTGGCTTAATCCTGTATTACCTTTTATAACAGATGATGAGGAAAATATAGTGAATATCATTAAACAAGCTTATGAGTGTGGGGCAAAATATGCTATTTGCTACTTCGGCGTTACTATGAGAGCAGGCAATCGAGAATATTTTTATAAAAACGTTGATGAATATTTCCCATCTGTAAAAGAAAAATACATAAAAACGTTTGGGGATAACTATATTTGTAATAGCCCTAAATCAAATCAACTATGGAAAACATTTAAAACCCAGTGTGATAAGTATGGATTAATCTATGATATTAGGAAACTCAACAAGGATATAAGAAATTCAGTAGGGGCTAAGCAGATGAGTTTATTTGATATTTAAGTTAGGCAGAAATTATAACAATTTGATGAGGAGATTTACATGAAAAACTTTAAAAAGCTATTTTCCATTATACTATGTGTATCAATAATATTTTCACTGAATGCTTGCGGAACAGAAAAAAAGGAAATGAATTTTGATGACTACTTACAAAAACAGTTTGTAGAATCGGTTACAAACGACTCAATTTCTTTGCATTTCACACTAAAAAATCCCGAGAAATATGGCATTAATAATATTAAGCCGACACTTGGAAAAATAGATATGGCTGAATTTGAAAAGTTGGATAATGAAATTAACCAATCACTTAAAGAACTAAGCAATTTTAAATACAATGAATTAACAGATAACCAAAAAATTACTTACGACATTTTGAAGCAACATTTAACGTTACAGCAAAAGGGAAGAGGTTTATCATATTATAGTGAAGTTGCCAGCCCTTTAAATGGAATGCAATCTCAACTACCGAATTTATTACCTGAATACAGATTCTATACTAAAAGAGAT
>DAMDCT010000117.1:0-309 GCA_032091455.1 Oscillospiraceae bacterium
CGCCTCTTAAATCAGTAGCTTCAACTGAAGCTCCATATAACTTGTTAACTCCCTGTACAACGGCAACTTTTCCTTCAACCTTAATATCTGCTCCCATTCTAACAAGTTCCCCAACATGTTTATATCTATTTTCAAATATGTTTTCAACAAACATACTCGTTCCACTTGAAAGTGTCAACAATGCCATGATTGGTGCTTGTGCATCAGTTGGAAATCCTGGATAAGGCATTGTTCTTATGTTCTTGACAGGTCTTATTATACTTGGACCTGTACTATATATTTTATCACTACATACATCAAGCTTACTTC
>DAMDCT010000117.1:404-4804 GCA_032091455.1 Oscillospiraceae bacterium
TGCGCCGCGGCTAATTAAGTAATCTGCAAGGTCAATTATTTCAGGCTCTTGAGCTGCATTTAATATTATTGTTTCGCCCTTTGCCATTACACTTGCAAGCATAATATTTTCAGTAGCACCAACGCTTGGAAATGATAAAGATATTTTTTTGCCTATTAGCCCATTGTCAGCCTTACAACATAGATTGCCATACTCCTCAACTATGTCAACACCTAATCTTTTAAGCGATGAAATATGTAAGTCAATAGGTCGTGGACCTAATTCACATCCTCCAGGAAATGAAAGTTTTGCTTTTGACATTCTTGAAATAATTGGTCCTAAAAATACAATAGATGATCGCATCTCATGCATCAGCTCTTGGGGGATTTCACTTTTAGTTATATTATCGCTGTTTATTATAACGGTATTGCCGTCGCGCTTTACTGTACAACCCAAATATTTAAGTATCTTAATAGCTGCATCAACATCGGATAGATTAGGACAATTTCTAAGTATTGTTTCACCACCATATAACAATGTTGCCGCTAGTATTGGTAATGAACTATTTTTCGCACCATGGACAGCTACTTCACCTCTAAGACGTTCTCCTCCCCCAATTATAAGTCGTTCCATCTATATACACCCTTTCATCGCATAATAATTAGTTTGCAAACCATATTATGCTTTCAAGAAAGGAAACGTGAAGAATTAACAAACTACCGTCTTTATACTGTCATATATTCTCTTTGTAGTATCAAGTATTGCAAGACTCCCTGCATTTCTTGATAACTGAGTTAGCTTTGATCTATCATTATAAAGATCTTTGACTAAATCGATAATATTATCTTTTGTATAATCCTTTTCTTCTAGCACTATGCATGCATCTTTGTTTTTAAGTACCATTGCGTTATGGTATTGATGGTTAGCAGTTACATTCGGTGAGGGAACCAATATTGCAGCTTTCCCTGTTGCCTCTATTTCACTAATTGTGATCGCTCCTGCCCTACAAATAATTAAATCAGCCGCTGCTAAACATGTATCCATATTATCAATGTATTCAAAGATTTTGACATCATTGGAAATGCTTAAATCAATAGATCGTTCCTTTAAAAGCTGTGGGAATTTTTCTTTTCCAAGCCTACCGTAACCATGTATATGGTTTACAAGTCCCTGTTTGTAATGCCACTCAATGATGTCTGCGCCTATCTTATTTATTGTGTCTGCACCAAGACTTCCTCCAAAAGAAAATATACACATTCTATCGTCTAAATTCAACTCATGTCTTGCCTCTTCTTTTGTTTTCATTATTACGCTTTCTCGAACTGGATTTCCTACTACTTCAAAACGATTCTTAACATTAAGATGCTTTTTTGCTTCCTCTACTGCTGAGAACACAATATCTACTTTTTTAGCAAGAAAACGAGTTGTTACTCCAGGAAAAGCATTCTGTTCATGTATTGCTGTTTTTATATTTAGTTTTGTAGCCGCTAGAACAATTGGTCCACTTACATATCCACCTGTACCTATAACAATGTCGGGCTTAAAATCTTTTATAATTGATTTTGCCCTGGATTTCGAGCAAATTGCCAAATAAGCCGCACTAAAGTTATGTGCAATATCTGCTGGAGAAAAGCTTCTACTAAAGCCTTTCACCTTAATCGGTGCAAAATTAAATCCTGCATTTTTCACAAGTCTTGCCTCCATTCCATTTGGAGTGCCTGCAAATAAAATTTCTGCTTTTTTATCATTTGCCTTAAAATATTCTGCTATTGCTATTGCTGGGTTAATATGTCCCCCTGTGCCACCACCAGCTAATAAA
The DNA here is from genome assembly GCA_032091455.1 of Oscillospiraceae bacterium. Classification (GTDB taxonomy): domain Bacteria; phylum Bacillota; class Clostridia; order Oscillospirales; family Ruminococcaceae; genus Paludihabitans. The sequence continues at coordinate 2,203 of DAMDCT010000117.1, forward strand.
ACTCTCATATAAACCTCCCGCTTTTGATAATATACAATTATCAACTATAAACAATTTACTTCTTATACTAATTTAAGATTTTTCAATACTGGCTTGCCGTGAAATATTAAGTAATATTCCCATCTGCCCAAGTTGCATCAAAAGTGCCGTTCCGCCATAACTGAAAAACGGCAAACTTATTCCTGTATTTGGAATTGTATTTGTAACAACAGCAATGTTTAGCGCCACCTGTAAGCATACTTGAATAGTAAGTCCAATACCTAGCATATATCCAAATTTATCTGGTGCTTTCGATGCGATTGAAAATCCTCTAAATGTAAAAACAATAAATAAAATTATTACGATTAATGCCCCAATAAGACCTAATTCCTCACATATTATCGCAAATATAAAGTCGTTGTGTGGCTCTGGCAAATATAAAAACTTTTGATATGATTCTCCAATTCCCCTACCCATTATTCCACCGGAACCAATTGCAATAAGAGATTGTCGTGTTTGCCAGTTTGCATCAGAAGGTACTGCAAATGGGTCAAACCAATTTGATATTCTCGAAAGCATATACCCACTTTTAAATACAATGATGGCAATTGCCCCTGCCACACCACCACCAGCTAGTAATACAAAGTATCTTAGTTTAGTTCCACCAACATACATCATAACAAACCCAATTAAAAACATTAAAACAGTTGCAGATAAGTGAGGTTGTAACATCATAAGCCCTGCAATTGTCACAAGACATATAAAATAAGGTAATACACCATAAGTGAATGTTCCCATTCTCTTGTAATTTAGTGCTGTGAAATGTGCAAACATTACTATCAACGCAAATTTCATTATTTCAGATGGTTGAAAGTTAATTGGACCAATAAAAATCCAACGTTTCGCTCCGTTAAGCACTGTTCCTATAAATAATACCGCAACAAGTAAAATTATTCCTAATGCAAACAACCAAAAAACTATACGCCTATAAAAATGATAATCTATAAACGATATAAAATACATTGCAACAATTCCTACAATAGCAAACATTGCCTGCCTTGATACGAAGTGAAAACTGTTTCCAAACCTATAAAGTGCATTCGCATAACTTGCTGAAAAAACCATTATAAGTCCATAAGTTAGCAGTACCAATATCAATATCATAAATGCCGAGTCAAGTCGTTTAAACTTTTTAGGTGGCGCTTGCGGAGTAGCAGTATTATTGGGTTGTCGTCTTACTCGATTTTCGTTTTTTGCTTTACTTACCACTTTATCTCCACCCTTATATTAATTTAATTAAAATTTGATTTTGCAAATCAACTACATATTCGTTATTGCAAAATATGCCAATGTACACATAATAGCTGTTATTGTGCAAAACATTGCTACTATTTTATTTTCGCTCATTCCACCCATTTCAAAGTGATGGTGGATTGGGCTCATTCTAAATATTCTTTTACCTGTTGTTTTAAAGCTAATAACTTGCAATATTACTGATAAAGATTCAACACAGTATATAAATCCTACAAAAAACAATATAAATGGCATATCAATACCAAATGCAATTGCAATTACTGTCCCACCTAAGAAGAAAGAACCTGTATCACCCATAAATACTTTTGCAGGGTATGAATTATAAATTAAAAAGCCTATACATCCTGATGCTAAAGCAGTTGCCAATATATTCATTCCTGTTAATTTTAGAACAGATGTCACAATCATAAATAAAATTCCGATTACGAATGTTACTGAACTTAACAATCCATCTACTCCATCAGTTAAATTAGCTGAATTTACAATTCCAATAATAAGTATGCCCATTATTGGATAGTACAAAACACCCATATCCCATTGTCCTAGAAAAGGCACATTTGTTATGGTAGAACGATCTCCTGCAATATAGAGAACAAGTAAGTATGATACAGTAACTAATACCTGTAATACGATTTTTTGTTTTGCTCTTAGTCCTAGATTTTGCTTTTTAACTACCTTTATATAGTCATCTAAAAATCCAATTAGACCAAATGAAAGTGCCATCAATACTCCTGCTATAATTCTTACTAGCTCATTAGTATGACTAAATATATCTTTGTTAAAAGACAATGCAGTTAAACAGCCAATTATTACAGCAACTATTATACCAATAGAGAATATTATTCCTCCCATTGTTGGTGTACCCTGCTTTTTGGCGTGCCACGTTGGGCCATCTTCTCTTATTGTTTGACCAAATTTAAGTTTTCTTAATAAAGGAATTAAAAATACTCCTAATATCGCAGTAACTGTAAATCCTACAACTGCTGTAATTATTGTTGACATACTAGCCATTTTGCCACTCCTCATTTACCATACATATTACTTCTTCAAGTTTAATTCCTCTGCTTGCCTTATATATAATTGCATCTCCGCTCTCAACATTTTCTTTAATATATTGTGCAAGCTTTTGTTTATTATCAAAATGTAACACATTTTTCATTCCTATTATAATCGCACCACGCTTAATGTTATTGGCTTGTTCTCCATAGCATAGCAGCATATCAACTCGTGATTTTGCAACTTGCTTCCCGACCTCTACGTGTGCGTCTTCGCTAAACTCACCTAATTCTAGCATATCACCGAATACACA
>DAMDCT010000117.1:4851-6158 GCA_032091455.1 Oscillospiraceae bacterium
GAATCAGGACTTGCATTATAACAATCCTCTATTACTGTAATGCCATTTATTGACTTTGCATTTTGTCGCATATTAGCATTCTTATACCATTTCATTGCGCCAACAATTTTTTCTGGAGGTATGTCTGCAATAATTCCAACGCAAAAACCTGCAAGTGCGTTGCTTACATTATGCTTTCCTATGGTAGGAATTTTTGCTTTTATTGTCTTTCCATAGTAGTTAATATTAAATGCTGTTTCCATTCCTTCTTGCTTTATATCAGATGCCGTTATATCCGCTGTATCATTATCAATTCCATAGTAGATAACTGGATGATCAGTAGTTGTATTGACTGTTTTAAGCAAATCATCATCGCCATTAAGCACAAGTGGTGCATAAGTAGCCATGCCTTCAATAATTTCTAATTTTGCCTTTAATATGTTTTCTCGACTTTTAAGAATTTCAATATGTGATACGCCTATATTTGTTATAATTCCAACATTGGGTTTACACACATTAGTCAATGCTCTTATTTCTCCAAAATCACTCATGCCCATTTCAAGCACTGCATTTTCAAAGTCGCCATCCAGCTCAAACATTGTCATTGGCATTCCAATTTCATTATTGAAATTACCCTCAGTTTTTAATGTTTTTCCTTTTGCATTTAGTATTGTATATATCATTTCTTTAGTAGAAGTTTTGCCGACACTACCAGTCACACCTACCGTAAAAACGTTAAACAAACTCCGGTAATATTTTGCAAGGTCTAATAAAGCTTTTTTTGTATCAGAAACCATAATAACTTCATCATGATTATTAATCGGCTTTGATGATATTACGGCTTTTGCACCAAGTTCAAATGCCCTATCTATAAAATCATGGCCATCAAAATTCTCGCCCTTAATCGCAATATAAAGGCAGTTGTCTGTGATTTTTCTAGTATCTATGCATATGTTTTCTATGATACATTCATGACTACAACATCCATCAACCGCTTTGTTTATTGCTTGTAATGACAGCTTTTCCATAGTATCCTCCTCATTCTAACGATTTCAAACATCCCTTTACAACCCTGCGTTCATCATAATAAAACTTTTTATCTCCTAATATTTGATATTGCTCATGTCCCTTACCCGCAAGAATTATTGTATCATTTTGTCTTGCAGTGGCAATTGCATAACGAATTGCCTCTGACCTCTCCACAATAACTATATATTCTTTATTCTTAGGTATTCCTTTTAGTATATCACCAATAATAGCTTTTGGCTTTTCAGTTCGAGGATTATCGGATGTTACAATTATAAAATCTGCATATTTTGCAGCAACTG
>DAMDCT010000118.1:0-467 GCA_032091455.1 Oscillospiraceae bacterium
ATTATCAAAAGTGGTAAGTGTATTAAAATAGGATAAGATTTAAATAAAAATTCCACATTAAGAAATGTATAAGCTAAAGCTTGTATCAAGCCGAATGTCAAAATCATAACACTGTAATGTAAAATGTTTCTCCGAAATGGTACGCCAGAAAATGATAGCGTAATCACAATACCGAACAAAAGTACACTTGCAAAATTAAATAACTGCAATAGATTCATACGATATTCCTCTCTTCTAAAAACAGCTGATTAACATAGGCATCTCGTACTTGTTTATATAATGCCCGTGACAAAGGGATACTCTCACCTTGGTGGGTGGTGATTTTATTCTGGGTAAGCTGGTCAATTTGATATAAATTTACAATGTATGAACGATGAACTCGTACAAATTCGGGTCTTGTAAGTAGTGCCTGCTCAAATTCTGAAAGTCTAGCCGTTACCTCGCGAACACTGCTATCCGAAAGATGA
>DAMDCT010000118.1:477-5873 GCA_032091455.1 Oscillospiraceae bacterium
TCACAACCTCCACATAGACAAGTCTTGAGAACAAAATACGTGTAATGCCATTTTTTGATTTTATGGTTAGCCCTTCCTGCGGTTTTTGGGTTTCTGTCATTATTTCATCAAGTATACCATAAAATCTATCTTCCTTCACAGGCTTTAAAATATAATCAATAGCCTTTACGGTATAGCTTGCCACAGCAAATTCCGGTGAAGATGTTAAAAAGACAATTTTTGCTTCATTATCAAAGCTTCGAATTTCACTTGCCACGTCCATACCGTTTACCACAGGCATAATAACATCCAACAGATATAACGCATAATCGCCCCCTTTAACAGTAGAAAGCATTTCTATTCCACTGTTAAAGGCTTTATATGTAAGTAATGCATTATACTCTCGCTTGTATTTGTCTAAAAAAGATGAGATACGGGCAAGTTCCTCTTTATCATCATCACATATTGCAATATGCAAATAAGTTCACCTCCGTTTATGTATAAAGCCAAAATAATTATACACCAATTTTTTGTATTTTTAAATATTATATTTTTCATTTTGAGCCATTTCATACTACATTTCACGCAAAATTCAACATTTTTATATTTAAACTGATATACTATTGCTGTATATGTTAATTGCTTATATGGGGGAAATAGGAGGTGATTCCATTTGTCAACAATAATAGCCTACTCTATTGCTTTTTTTAGTACTTTCGCATTCATAATTTTGTGGTTCTGGGTAGTAAGAAAAGAACTTAAAATAAAGCGAAACATTTTAGAAAGTGCAAAATTACAGCTTACTGCAAGTCGAGCTCAATTAAACAGGTCAAGAGATAATCTCGAAACAGAAAAGTCAAAGGAGATATTCCAACGAAGCCTTGATATATATGAGCAGTCGGTTAAGCTTTATAATGAAACCTTGCAAAAACCGTGGAATGCTATTCCTGCGGTTTTTCTTGGATTTACCCCTGTAGAGCGACAAAAGCAATAAAAAATAATAAGGATGGGGAAAAAATGAAAAATAAAATTTTAAGTGTAGTTTTAACTATTGCGATGGTGATATGGTTATTTCCACAAATAACAACGTCTGTACAAGCAACAGATGATGAAAATTTTGTTGCCTCGGTCACTACTGAAAATAATGTGATAACGAATTACACAACGCTATCGGAAGCCATCCAAGCTGCAGCATCAAATAATGGCAGCACGCTGAAATTACTGCATAGCATAAATCTTGGTCAAAATAATGGAATAATCGTCTCAAATGGTAATTTCACACTCGATCTCAACAATTTTAGCATCACAGCTAGCGCTATAAATGCTATAGGAAATTGTTCTACGATAGCATTATCCACTGGTGCAACTCTTACTATTAAGGATAGCAGTTCAGCAGGCGGAGGTTATATAGATTTCTTATACATCGGTTTAGATCCCAATGGTGTGTGTGGCTCTGGTCTACAGATTAGCGGTGGAATCGTGAACCTTGAATCTGGAGCTATTTTCGGTGATAATGAATCTGTTTCAATTAATGCTGCTGAAAGCAAGTTGAATATGAGCGGAGGTGTTATTTACGGTAAAAATGATTACACAAATTGCGAAGCAATCGCAATCCAAGAAACTGGAGCTCTACCTAGCACTAAAATCACAATCTCAGGAGGATATCTTGGACGGTTTAACAAAGCGGCAAATCTTATCTGGGCAGCTGGTAACTCAGTTTCAAATGTTAGTTGGGATATCACTGGGGGATATTTTGACAGCAATGCTATAACAACATACGCAAAACTTGCCACCGGATATAGCGTAATGAAGCTACCGTCAGGTGTGAAAAACTCAAGCACAGGTGACAACATTTTTGATTATCAAGTTATAGTTGGCACAAACAAATTTGCACAGGTTTTTACCTATACTGACAATATCATTTCTACTGTTGGCGGAACTGCATTCGTTGGTGAAACCGATTATTTAAGCGCAACGCAACAGAATATATCTGTTACACCAGGTACTTCAGTATGTTATTTTGCTACTGCTGAATCAAACTACACTTTTGATGGGTGGTACAATAACACTGCATTCTTGTCACAAGACCGAATTTCTGTTGCACGAATATATAGTCAAGCAATTTCAGTTGATACAGTTTTATATGCAAGGTTTATTCAAAAACCTACAACCTACACTGTCAGCGGTACTATTAAAGGCAGTGATACAAATTCAGGTATTGCCGCAACTGTTCAATTAAAGAAAGATGGCAATAATATAGGGTCTGCTGTAACAGCAAATATAGATGGTACATATACTATCCCTGATGTAACAGCGGATACCTACACTATTGAAGTAAGCTGTGATGGATATGATAGTGTTACAATCAACAGCTTTACTGTGTCGGGCTCAAATGTAACAAATAAAGATTTGACTCTCACTAAAACGGTAGTCTTTAAGCCTGTGACAGACATTATTATGACAAACACAACATCTGTTCAAGCTAATACCGACTTGACATTAGCAGGCTCTATAACGCCAAATGATGCAACAAATATAACTGTTACTTGGAGTGTTAAAGATGCCAATAACACAGGTGCAACAATAACAGGTAACACATTTAGAGCAACAACATCAGGAACAGCAACTGTAAATACAACCATTAAAAATGGTTTAGCTGAAAATAGTAACTACACCAAAGAATTTACAATTACAGTAACAGCAGCACCTGTAACTACCTACAGCATTAGTGCAACAGCAGGCACAGGTGGTAGCATTTCTCCAAGCGGTAGCGTAACAGTTAATAAAGGTACAAGCCAAATCTTCACTATTACACCATACAGTAATTATTCTATTACCGATGTAGCGGTGGATAATGTAAGTCAAGGCAAAATTACAAGCTATACTTTTAGCAATGTAACAGAAAATCACACCGTTTCTGCAACATTTAGTTATAACGGTGGTGGTACGTCAAGCAATAATAACAACACTTCTACTTCTGAAACTACTCCACCTGTTGACGAACCAAACGCGCCAATACAGGATGAAGTAAAAGTGAACGGTAAAATAAATGGCACAATAGACAGTAATGGCAATGCAAATGTAAATATTACAGATGAAAGAATTAATGATGCTTACAACAAGGCTCTTGACGATGCTAAGAAGAACGGTAGAGATGAAAAGAAACTTTCGATTACACTAAATACCCAAATAAACAATAAGTCTGTAAATAGCATAACAGTTAATCTTCCTAAAACTGTACAGGACATAATTATGAGCAAGAATATTGTCAACACTGTTATGGTGGTGGTTAATCCTGATATAAAAGTCAGCATAGATTTATCCACAGTCAAGGAAATTAGCAGGCAAGCAAATTGTGATGTAAATATTACTGCTAAAAAGATAGACAGCAGTACACTTTCTGTAGAAGCTAAGAAAGTGGTAGGTAACCGTCCTATATTCAATTTTGAAATTTTAGGAACAAATGGTAATAAAATAACCAACTTTGGAAATGGAAGTATTTATGTTTCAATTCCATATACCTTGAATGCAAATGAAAAAGCTGAAAACATTGTGGTTTACTACATAGATGACAATGATAAAATACATGAAATGCCTAACTGTAATTATGATGAAAATGACAAAACAATCTCATTTTCAACAAATCACTTTTCTAAATTTGCAGTAGGATATAAAGACATAAAAACAACAACACAAAAAACTCCAGTCCCTAAAACAGGTGATATAAATTCAGAATATATCAAAATAATTGTTTATTTATTAATGTGTACAGCTATAATGTTTTCTTTGGTAAAAATAAAGCTGACAGATAAATACATAATATGATTTATAAAAAATAGCAAGATAAATTTATTTTCAATGACAGTATCGGGTTCTTTAATATAAATTTCGATACTGTCATTTTTATTTTTTTTATAAGATATAACAAACATAGAATGCAGACAGTAAATAATCCCATTCCTCATTATTGCTATAATGAGACGTTAAATAAACATAACTAGAAATTGAGTTCTACATAGAGTTATGCTCATACATCTACATATCGACAAATATATTTGCAAAATGATTAATCTTTTCCTGAAATTAATATATAAGGTAACACTGTAGCTACTGCAATTTGAGTAGAAATTTCTTTTCTTAGAGGTGTACTTTTATTTATCTTTTCTTCAGCAATAACTTTTGTTATCTTTTGCTGCATTATATCAGGGTTTTGTTCTACAAAATCAATCAATCTTCTATATCCACAATCATGATACAAGGCCGCCCTCAAATCTTTAACTCCTGGTAATCTCATTAAGTCGCATAATTCAAACAATTTTATAGCTTCCTTTTCATCCACGTAATACTTTTTGGCAATTGAAGAAATATCGTTTGACATGCATAAAAGCATATAATCTTTTGATGTTTTAATGCCATCAGAAATAAGAGTATTTATTAATGTATAATTAACACTTTTCACTTCTCTTAGTTTACGGTCTTTAAAATCATATAGATGAAAAAGTCCTTCTAATAATCTTAATGTTTCAATTTCTTCATCCAACTGTTTTGCCAACTCATTTGGAGATATGTCCATTTGATCTAAAAAAATGTATTTATCAAAAATCTTATATTTTAAAAGTTTTTTACCAACCTATCACATATGGGTATCAGTGGATAAAAACGCTTTAACACTGTATTTTCATTTAATACAATTGATAATTTTTCTACTCTTATATTATCAAATTCTCTCATATTTCACCTCAACTATCTTTATCTATATAATTATCCGTTCATTATAAACATAATGCACAGATAAGAGTTGCATAAGATAAATTTGGGTTATACTTATTTTTCAAAGCAATAACTGTCTATAATTTTTTCAGTATTGCTTACAAAAGCGTCCATTTCTGATTTTGATAGGAATGGAAAATCTCTATTAAAGTCTTCCACACTTGATAAGTAAAAATTAGTTATATACTTTATTTGTCGAGTGAAAGCATTATTTGGATAAAAGTCAAAGAATTGATTTTCAAACTCAGATATTTTAGCAAACATTTTAAAGAAAATAAAGTCAGGATTATTATGTAAAAACAAATGATCTTGACCATACCAGTCTTTTTTAATAGTCCAAATAAAGTCTTTATTCTTTTCTAAGCCTTGCTTATATAAAGGTTCTAACTTTTTCTTACTATATAATTTATTCCACTCTATATCAGTAATTAAATGAAAATAATATCCTAAATAAAAAGGATATTTAGGGTTATTGATGTCTATTAAATATTTCAATTTGAAATCATCAGCATCAATATCATTTCCGCCTTTATGCCAATGCGTGATATTTTTATTGGGCGTAAACTTGCTCCAATTCTCATTTGGTACTCCACAATCAGGAGCAATGTTCCCTACAAGAAAAAATTGATTACTTAATTTATTATATT
>DAMDCT010000119.1:0-5860 GCA_032091455.1 Oscillospiraceae bacterium
AATATTCCGCCGCACAGTAGGGATAAAAAAAGCCTGACCGTCATTGAAACAATGTTTACTTCTCTTAAAATTTGTGTTAATGAATCCATCAGTTTTCCTCCCAATCATTTATTCATAATGTGTTAATTTAAGACAATTCAATAGATATATTTATCAAACTAATAATAAATATAGGTAAAATAAAAAACCTCACCTATTTTTTAAATAAGTGATGTTTTTTAAAAAATATAATTTAACCACAACAATGGTTGTATTATTTCTAATGTGTTATACATAAAACATCAACGCGAACCACTATTCAACATACATATTATATATATAATTAATATGACTTTAAAACAGCAAAAAGTACTTAAACTTCCGTTTATTCTTTATTCGTGGTTAACAAGTACAGGCTTATGTAAGATAGAAGACTGATATGCAGCAACAGCAACCTCCATTGCTCTTGCACCATCCAACCCACTAGCTATAGGTTGTCTGCCAGTTTTGCAAACATCCACAAACTCTCTTATTAATCCCTCATCGCCATCCTCATTAAAGACAACATCCTCAATCACATTATTTTTGGCATCAAATACACGCTCAATTTGACCAAATGCCTTTACATCTAATGCGCCCTTTGTTCCAATTATTTGTATATCTACCTGTGGCCATATTGTATAGTTTTTATGATGTGCCCAACTGCAATCAATTGTCGCAAAAACTCCATTTTCAAAATCTGCATTAACTATTCCGCAATCATCTATTCCCTTGCCATGAATAAGATCACCACTTTCACAATAAACTGATTTAAACTCACTTCCAGTAAAACATCTCATAATGTCAGCAAGATGTACCGTATGATCCATAACGCCACCGCCACCTGATAAGCTCTTATCTATAAACCAACCGGATGGAATTTTTCCGTGATTAATTCCAGTCATGCAAAGTATGTCCCCTATTTCGCCATTATCAATCATCCGTTTTGCTTCAATTACATTTGGGTTGAATCTAACGGGGAATGCATTCATTATCTGGACGTTATTTCTTTTAGCGGCTTCAAGCATCTTTTTTGCATCATCTGTGCAAATTGCAAATGGTTTTTCCACAAGAATGTGTTTTTTTGCATTCGCCGCATCGATAGATATTGGACAATGCATTTTATTGTTTGAACAAATAATTACACCATCAACATCCGTTTTAAGTAAATCATGATAATCATTGTAGTATTTTGTATTGAATCTTGAAGCCATCTGTGTGCCTCTAAATTCATTATCATCAGCAATTCCTACAAGTTCTACTCCATCAATTGCTTTTAATGCATTTGTATAGCTTAAACCATGCATATGTTCATAGCTTATAACGCCAATTTTAATTTTATCTTTCAATCTTATCACCATTCCTTTACAACTGAACAGGCATACCTGTTTGCGAGGATTTAACCGCAGCTAGAGCAATCTCTAATGCTCTTACTGCCTGTTCTCCAGTTACTTTAACAGGTCTGTTGGTTTCTACACAATTAATAAACTGACGCAGTTGTGCTGTGTATGGTTCTTTCGTAGGGGGATTTGGTGAAGAATATTGTGCTTCATATGTATCCTCACTTGTCATTTTTTCAATACCTGCATTTTTTATATTGTCATACTCTATTTGGCCCTGCGTCCCAACGAGTTCAAATGTAGTCCTAAATGGATAGCCATTTGGGAATCCCCAACTGCCCTCAACATGGGCAATAGCACCATTTTTAAGTCTTAATGTCGTCATACAATGTTCCTTGTTGTCTATCTTTCCATTAAAACTTTTTGCATAAACTCTGTCAACATCTCCATAGTATTGTGCAATCCAATCGAAATCATGAATGATTAAATCAACAATAGGTCCACCACTTTTTTCGTAATCATTGTACCAATTTTCCCAGCTCCAGCGTGGAAATCCTTGATTTCTTGTCGTACGAATAAGCTTAACTGGTCCTATTTTACCTGATTTCACAGTACTAACTGCATTCATATATGCGGGAAAAAATCTTACAACATGACCTACTGAAAACTTCAAACCCTTTTCTTTTGCTGTGTTGACCATCACATTTGCGTCCTCAACAGACAATGCTATTGGTTTTTCACAAAAGATATGTTTGTTAGAATCAAGTCCCATAAGGCTGTATTCCTTATGCATATATGTTGGTAGACATACGTCTAACACATCAAAGTCCTCATTTACAAGCATTTCGTTAAAGCTTGTATAAACCTCTGAATTATTAACTTTTGCAAGCGTTTGGGCTTTTTCCAGGTTTATATCACAAACTGCTATGAGTTTAGCATTTTCTATATTTTTATATGCGTTTGTATGAACACGTCCCATTGTTCCGCATCCAACCAAAGCTACTCTTACCATTAAAGATTTCTCCTCTTATATTATTTTCATCTAAAAAGCTTTAGAGAATACTTTTCTATCAATTCATATGCTCTTTCGCATTGACCTAAAATGTTCATAGCATGAGCGTCACTTCCAACAGAAAATTTAACTCCATTTTCACCCATTCGTTTCACAACCCATTCTCTTGGGGTTGATGTTGCACCGTGAAGTTCACATGCTTTATTTGATTTTACAAGTCTTTGAGACAGCTCATCTATATATCCTTCATCAAAGTATCTATCACATATTCTGCGACAAATTTCTTGCCGAGATTCATATGTTGTTCCCTTTGTACCCATTGGTTTAATTGGCAAATAGCCCTCAGGGTGTCCCAAAACATCCCCACCGCCAGATGCCATATTTAATACCTTTTGCTTATATGCATTCCAATAACCATCATCAAAAAAATCACCTTGTTTGCTTGTTATTTGATACTCAACATAATGGGGACTTGTAATAACAACGTCACATATGCTTAGAACATCATCGGGCAAAGTCAGCTCTCCATCAAACCCTGTGCAGGTTTCTATACCGCAAAGCACTTTTATTGGCTTATTATTAGTATAGTTTCTAATCCCATCAAAATGACACTTAAGGTCACTATATGTAGCCATGTTGTTATTAAGGCTTTTATCGTTTGGATCAAAGTGGTCAGTAAGTGCAATCTCAGATAGACCTTTTTTGATTGCTAACTCTATCACTGTCTTATAGTCCTTTTCTCCATCAGAAAAGCTTGTGTGAATATGATAATCTACCATTATTGTGACCATGCCTTTCGTACAGACTGGAAGTTATGTCTAAAAGCAAACTCCAGTTTTATTAAATCTAAACCTTTTGCTTATTTTATACCTGACAAAGATATACCCTCAACAAAATATTTTTGAAATGCTATATACAGTAAAAGGACTGGTATTATCGTAACACATGCCGCTGCCATTTTTATATCATACGCATCATAATATTGTGTAGAGAATTTTGCAATTGCCACTGGAAGTGTCCTTAACTCATCAGAGTTAATAACTAATAGTGGCCACTGGAATGCATTCCAGCTTCCTACCATTTTTTGAATACTAATTACTGCTATCAATGGTTTTACTGTTGGTAATACAATTCTTGTGAATATCTTAAACTCACCAGCTCCATCAATACGAGCAGCTTCTAGTAGTGGTGTTGGAATAGATGTCATAAAGTTTCTTGCAAGGAAAATGCTCATTGCATCTGCAAGTCCAGGGATAATAAGTCCAGTATATGTATTAACAACGTTAAATGTATTAGCCATAATATAAAGTGGGATAATTGTTGCTACCCATGGAACCATTGTACATGCAAGAACCATCATGAATAACGGATTTTTTCCCTTAAAGTTGTATTTGGCAAAACCATAACCAGCACCTAGTACAACTAAAAGATTTCCCACAACCTGTATTATTGTTACAAAGATACTGTTTATATAGTATCTAAAAAAGTTACCTTTTGAAAACAACTCAACATAATTATCAAGCTTGAAATGGTTAGGCAAAAGTTTTGGCGGAGTTACATAAAACTCTTTTAATATCATAAACACAAAGGGGAATGCAACAACAAATGTTATTACAAGAAGAAGTACATATATTACACAATGACTTATTTTTTTGTTTGCTATTCCTTTTTTCATAAACTAACCGCCTCCTTACATCAAATCCATCTTGGTAACCTTTTTTTGAATAAGGGTAATTACCAAAACTATTAAGAATAAAATAAATGACATTGAACATGCATATCCCATTTCCCCTGAAAAACCTTTTTCGTAGATATAATTTACTACGGTATCTGTACTTCCTAAAGGTCCTTTGAACATATATGTTTCTTGGAAAATCATAAACACGCTAATTACGTTTGTGATTAACAAATAGATATGTGCAGGACGCAACAGAGGAAAAGTAATGTATTTAAACGCCTGCCAACCAGTTGCTCCGTCCATAGATGCCGCCTCTTTAACTTCGGTTGGTACATCTTGTAATCCCGCAAGATAAATAAGCATATCTTAAAAATCATAACGGATAAAACTGAAGTGCTTACATCTGTAACCCAGCCTATTCCTTGAAGTCCAATTGATCTTAGGATGTTATTGAACAATCCAAATGCTGGTTGATAAAACCATTCAAATAAAACCGCTGCTGCAACCGTAGAGGTAATAACAGGGGCATAAAATACAACTCTAAAGAACTTAATCCCTTTTACGCTTGTGTTAAGTAAACAAGCAGCTGCTAGGCCTGCAATCATTACAAGTGGAACAAACAATAAAAATTTACCTGTAACTATAAGTGATTTTGCAAAATCTGCATCTGTAAATAATCTTTTGTAATTATCAAGCCCTACAAAGCTTCTTTTTGGAGTATATGCCGACCAGTCTGTAAAACTAATTGGTAATGCCATTAATATCGGTATTATCGTAACGCAAAAAACATAAATTATCGCGGGAGCAATAAAAAGATAAGGTGCAATACGTAATGGTGATAATTTTTTTCGTTGTTCTATAGCTGTCATTGGATTTCTCAAATGCTTCCCTCCTTATGTGGATGGCTTCTAAAAATTTATATTTAATAATTTAATGAGTGAAAAAAGTCTTTTTTAATTCACCCCATCCTTTATGAATGGGGCGAATCAATAGAGATAGATATTCTATTTCGAAACTTCTGCATTAAGTTTCGCTTGATAATCTTTTGCTATTGCATCTATTGCTTTGTCTGTAAGCATAATTTCTTCGTACATTTTCTTCATAATAGAATTTAATGAAGATGTTTGGTTTGAACCTACGAAAGACTCATTTAATGATTCAAGAGCAATTTTCACTTTTGCATCAGAAATAAGTTCAGAATCTTTTAATAACTCTCTACGTGCAGGAAGCTCACCAGTTGATAATGTCCATTTTTTTTCAATTTCTTTTGAACTTAAAAACTCAATGAATTTCGTTGCAGCAACAGAATTTGCTTTTTTGCTCATTACATAACCCCATGATGTTACACAAGCAGAACGCTTGCCATCTTTTGTAGGAAGAAGAGATAAGTTGTAATCAAGATTAGGAGCTGTTGTTTTAAGGTTGCCTATCATTGCGAATAAGAGCTGAAGTATCATTTAAAGCTTGCATTGCTTTTACATCGTCAGCAAACACATATTTGTTAGATTCTGCATCATAGAATTTTCCGCCATACATTTCAACAAATGATGTGATTTCTGGGCTGTATCCTTTAAATCCCCAACCAGATTGAATCATTGAACCTTTTTCATATTTTGTAAGTTTTTTTGCATATTCAAATAATTCGTCAGTTGTTTGTGGTCCTTTTTCTGGATCTAGACCTGCTGCTTTAAATAGTTCTTTATTCCAGAACATAAGCACAGACTGTGTATCAGTTGGCATACCATAATACTTACCATCATATTTCAAACCATCAACTGTTGCAGCTATAAATTCATCTTTAATAGCTTTTGT
>DAMDCT010000120.1:0-323 GCA_032091455.1 Oscillospiraceae bacterium
TGAGCTATTACTTAATAAAAATTCAATTGTTGCGTTAAATGAACTCACAGCAAAATTTAGCTACTATGAGCTTTCCGGAGATAGTTTTTTCCAAGATGAGTATATAGAACAAATGTGTTTTTAGGGGGTATGTCTTATTGAACATATCGATAAGTTAGCTTTTCAAGACGCTTGTGATAAAGTTATTGATGTAAAACGTGAAAGAAACGGCATTGGTACACTTAGCGAGAAAACAATGCACGCTGTATTAAAACATTATTTTGAGCCACACGAGGATAACCATGAAATTAAAATTGGTGGTTATGTTGCTGATATTGTTGGCG
>DAMDCT010000120.1:333-5735 GCA_032091455.1 Oscillospiraceae bacterium
AAAATGGTGTAATAGAAATACAAACGAGTGGATTTGACAGATTGAGAAAAAAGCTGACTGCTTTTTTAGAGGTTACAAGAGTAACTGTTGTATATCCCATACCTAAAACTAAATGGTTACATTGGATTGATCAAGATACAGGAATTGTTACTAAAAAACGAAAATCGCCTAAAACTGGTATTCCATTTGAAATTTTTCTTGAACTTTATAAAATTAAAGATTTACTTAAAAATCAAAACTTGAGATTTTGTATTGCAATGATTGATGTAGAAGAATATCGCAATTTAAACGGATGGAGCAAAGACAAAAAAAAAGGTTCAAGCCGATTTGACCGTGTACCTATTGATATAATGGATGAAATCTATCTTGAAAACATTGATGATTACATAAAGCTACTGCCAATTGGATTGCCTGATAATTTCACCTCTAAAGATTTACTAAATGCCACAAAAACAACTCCGCGTGTTACACAAGGGGCAATTAGCGTTTTGCGTGAGCTTGGGATAATTAAGCAAATAGGTAAAGTAGGCAGAGCTTATTTGTATGAAAAAGTATGAACTGATTTAAATGGCAAACACAGTTTGCAATAAATAAAGATAGAATTAAGGGTCGGCAATAATGCCGACCCTTATTTATTCCTATACATACAGTATATTAACTATAACATTTTACACTTACATAAAAATTCACTGATGTTTTTCTCCTCTTTTTCCCTATCTGCTCCTAATCTACCCAATCTATCACATAATCCTAAAAGTGCTACTTCTTCTATATTCGCTTGCTCTTTCATAGCTTTCACATCACCAAAGGGCAAATTTTTCAATACATAAAGAATGTGCATATGCCATCTGACAAGTGATACCACATATTGTATGAAATCATTATCTTTAGTAAATTTTGATAGGAATTCTCTTGCCATCTCAGCTCCTACTTTATCATGGTCATATGACGTTATCTTACCTTTTTTGTTTCTAGTAGTATTGGGTTTTCCAATGTCATGAAGTAAAGCCGCCCACATAAAAGCTTTCACATTCTTGGCTTTGTTTTTAACTAGTGCGGCAGAATCTATAACTAACATTGTATGATTCCATACACTTCCCTCGGGATGATGAATAGGAGATTGCATTGTTTCTTTTTGCTTAGTTAGCATATCAAATGGATACTCTTTAAATAATATATCATTTGAAATATGGTTAAAATAAGAAGATGGAATCTCATCCTCTAATAAATGTGTGTTCATGTCATTAAAAAGTTGAACTTTTGATGTCATTTTCTATTTCCTATTTCCATTTTCAGCATCATTTAAGCCATATATAGCTCTGGCACTTTCAGCTTGTGGATCATGTTTTATTTTTTTAGAATGAAATTTGCCATCATCTTTTTTATGGTTCTTTGTGCTTTTCTTTTTATTTTCAACACCCATTATATAACTTCCTTTTCATATAATTAGTTTTCTTTTAAACTAACGTTTTGTATTCGGACCTAATGACTCTTTCTTAATATTATGGTTATAATTTTGATTTTCAATTGCAGATGTGTCTATTGCGTCGTTCATCTTTTCCCTTGCGCTTCTTTTAGTCGTATTTTGTGGCTGTTTTTTCTTAGTCATAATTATGACATCTCCTTTCAATTTTACATCCTACATAATGTGTTCTTCCCCTGAATCCTTTGTAATTTCAAACCCCATTTTATTAAGATTGTTCTCAATTTGGCCATGTGACACGCCTGTATTATCAAAATCTACTGCGACTTCATGATTTTCAGTGTTACCACTTACTGAAATTACTCCATGTAATCTATCAAGACCTTTTTTTATTTGCTTTAACCCATGTTTATCATTTAAGTTTGATATTTTAAAATATGCACTTTCTTTTGACATATCATTCACCTCTAAAATAGTGTTCCATTATAAAAAATAATTATGCTTATTTTTTATAAAATGCTCTTATTCCCCATGCTATATCACGCTTAGTTATACACCCCATTAAAAAAAGAATTAATATGTAGCAGACACTTACCATCAACATACTAAAAAATACATTTGCATGTAAAATTATTTTTATAAACACACATGATAATATAATTGCAATACAAGGTAAAACAACCCATTTTATCATATGAAACTTTACTTTGCTAACCACTATTAAGCGATTAATACTAAGCATTGCATTGAAAATTGTTCCTGTATAAAGCATAATTATATATCCCTTAATTCCCATTATAGGCACTAATAAATATATTATTACAGCTCTGATAGCAGAATCAACGGTATTGTATTTCATTGAACTAAGCTGTTCGTTTAAACCTTTTAATATGCTATCAACTATTTGGTCTAGATACATAAGTGGTACTAATGGTGAAAGAATTAATAACATAGTTCCTATTTTGCTACTTTTATAAAAAGCTATACCAATTTCATTTGCAAAACAAATAAATATGCCCATAATTAAAAATGCAAATATTAAAGTTACTTTAAATGACTTATTGACTATGTAATCTATACGTTTTTTCTTGTTTAGTGCTTTAGCGGTCGAAACCTCAGGTATTAGCAAAGACGAAAATGCTGATATAATTGCCGCTGGAAAAAACATTAAAGGTAAAGCCATTCCTTTTATCATTCCGTATTGAGAAAGTGCTTCCCCTCCAGTTTGACCATATTTTTTTAAACCAACTGGCACGAGGATATTTTCAAGTGAATTTAATATTGAGCGTATATATGAGCTTACTGCAATTGGAATTGTAATAGAAAATATTTGTTTGTTTATCCCCTTAACTTTATGTCCTTCTATCTTCATTTTTTCCATAAAGTATAAAATTATTGCATATATGCATGATAATATTTCTGATACAGTTGCACCTATAATAAGTCCACAACATGAATATTCAAGCCCTTTTGGCGCTAACATAATTATTAGTGGTATTGTTACAATAAATTGAACTACCTGCTCTGCTACATCTGTGCTTGCAGCTTTCACCCCTTTTTTAATTCCTAGAAAATAGCCACGTATTGCTGATGCAACACTTAAAAAAGGTAACCCAAACGATAACAATTTAAGTGACAAAATGGTTCTGCTATCCTTTAAAATATTTATCCCAATTGGCTCGGCGGTTACAAAAAGAATTATACTTGCAATTGTGCTTAAAATAATACTCAACCAAATACATTTAATAAATGCTGATCTTGCGGCGATTGTATTTTTAACTGCAATTTGTTCTGATACTATTCGTGTAACTGCGATACTTATTCCTGAGCAAGAAAAGGTTATAAAAAGAAGATAAACTGAAAAAGTTAATTGATATAGTCCTACCCCTTCAGCTCCTATAATGTTTGAAATATACACCATAAAGGCTGTGCCTAGACCTCTTAATGTTATATATATAATCGTTAATATTAAAGCATCCTTTATAAATCTTCGCTTTTTAGGTGGAGAGTTTGATTGCTCTTTATTCATTATTAATTTACTCAACTTTTTTATACCGCCATTCCTTATTTATAATAATAGCTTGTATAAAAATATATGCAGAATTTTTCATTAAATGCGATAGCTATTTATATTTGTTTATGATATTATGAATATATAATGCAATATATAAATTAATAATGTAGGGGGATACATTTATGAATGATACTGCTATTTTTAAATTATCATACGGTGTTTTTTATCTAGGTTGTGAGGATAATGGAAAGAAAAACGTATGTGTAGTAAATACTGTTGCACAGGTAACTCAAGAGCCTATAAAAGTGTCTGTTACAATACTCAAAACATGTCTTACACACGATATGGTACTTAGTGCAAAAAAATTTAGTGTGGGCATAATGGGTGAAAATGCTTTAATGGATACAATCCATCATTTTGGAAATCAAAGCGGAAAAACAGTGGATAAGCTCGCTAATTTTGATTATAAAAATGATATATTAGGTAATCCTCTCATTGATGAAAATTGTATAGCAACACTTTGCTGTAAAGTTTGTCAAGTTGTTGATTTAGGTACACATACTTTATTTATTGCTGATGTTGTTGATGCTGAAACTTTATCTAATGATGAACCTCTTACATATAAAGGCTATCGTGATATACGTGCAGGGATTAAAAAGCCATCTATTTTAAACGATGTTGAAACTGTTCAAAAGGATGTTTGGCAATGTACTGTTTGCCACTACATTTATGACGGTGAAATTCCTTTTGAAGATTTACCAGAAGATTATGTTTGCCCTGTATGCAAGAAACCTAAATCAGTATTTAAGAAGATATAGAATAGGTTTTGGAATTAAATGTTACACAAAAAGCAAACAAGGACAAGTATTAAACTTGTCCTTGTTTGCTTTTTTGTACTTATATATCATTACTTCACCCTACAAATCACTCCACTTTATCCGTTCAACATTATTTTCACTTAAAAACTCATTTGCTAGGTTAAAGTGATTACATCCAAAAAAGCCTCTACTTGCTGATAATGGGCTTGGGTGCATTGCAGTTAATATTAGATGTTTTGGGTTAGTTACAAGCTCTATTTTTTTCTTAGCATCATTCCCCCACAACATAAACACAATTGGTGTTTGCCTTTCATTTAGCAATTCAATTATGCTATCTGTGAACTGTTCCCATCCTTTGCCCTTATGACTATTCGGCTCACTATCACGCACAGTAAGAACACTGTTAATCAATAGCACTCCCTGTTTAGCCCATAAGGTTAAATCCCCTCTTTGTGGCATTGTTACATTCATGCTATTGCTTATTTCCTTATATATATTTCTTAATGATGGTGGAGGTTTGCACCCATCTTTTACTGAAAAACTTAGTCCATGTGCCTGCCCATTTTGATGATAAGGGTCTTGTCCAATTACTACAACTTTTACGTCTTCATATGATGTAAGTTCTAATGCTGTAAAAATCTCATCTTGTGAAGGATATACAGTGTGGCTTTTATATTCATTTTCTATAAATAATTCTAACTGTTTAAAATAATTTTTACTGGTTTCTTTTTGAAGTAAATTTTCCCAATTACTAGGTATTTTAAGCATTATTATCAATCCTTTCATATTAATATGTGTAGAAAGTTCAGTCACTTTGAAATCGGATACTTGTTGCTAAGCTAATTAAAAAATGCTATAATCTTATCATTAAGAAAAGGAGCTAATGTTTGAAAAATGAATTTTCATACAAGAGTATTGTCGAAATTTGGCTACGCCAAACCGTTCAAAACTCTCAGTTAGTACGAAAGGAATGGTCAAAATAATGAAATATGGACTTATTTGTGCAAT
Organism: Oscillospiraceae bacterium; assembly: GCA_032091455.1. Taxonomy (GTDB): domain Bacteria; phylum Bacillota; class Clostridia; order Oscillospirales; family Ruminococcaceae; genus Paludihabitans. The sequence goes on from DAMDCT010000120.1 coordinate 5,597, forward strand.
GAGTGAAGAGATAAATTTATTAGTTAAAGATATTAAAGAAACAAATTCTGTCACTATTGCAGGCAGAAAATTTATTGAAGGTGAGCTATATGGTAAGCAGGTTGTTCTTGTAATGTCTAGAATAGGCAAAGTTGCATCT
>DAMDCT010000121.1:0-5683 GCA_032091455.1 Oscillospiraceae bacterium
AACTTTTATATTCTATCATATTGGAAGCTTTTTGTCAACATCTTTTTTCCTTTTTTTCGAGGTTTCTCGCATCCGTTGTTTGCATGTTCACCATGTTACCTGTTTGCGATTTTTAACCTTTTAATTGGAATTTTTATTCTGTTGAGTTGCTCTCTTTTTGACAGCTTGTATATCTTATCATAGGTATGCCACTTTGTCAACAGTTTTATGCAGGTTTTTAGAGATTATTTGAAAAATGTTGGCGTGTGGTGATGGTGGGTGAAATAAGCCTTCATTATATATGGGGAAAATGGGGTGGGATTGGACAAGCTATGCAACGTGATGTTGCATAGCTTGTTGGGGGAAAAGAATAGTATTTATGAATCTATTTCAAATTCGTTGATAATCCATCTACTATTCGATTTAGTAAAGAAAAAATTATATTGTGTTCTAGCATCAAATTTATCAGGTGCGAACCACATAAACACTTCAATTCTTTCTTTTTGTGCATTGTAACCAGACCCGTTAATATTTGCAGATGATAAATGTTGTCCCTTGAAAATTCCTCTCTGTTCAAGAAAGTATTGATATGCTTTATTACTCAAATAATCAAACTTATACTCTGCATCATTCTGGGGAAATCTTGCTTCAGTAGAAAATATATTAATCACTGTCTGCATAGCCATTACTTCACATTCTTTTATAGCAACTTTAGTATCAACATCATTGTCTAATGTAAATCCATTAATTGCTTCAAGAATTTCATCATCTTTGTTAATTATAACTGTACTACTAACTGGCTTTTCAATTTGTTTTAATAGCTCTTTTTGCAAATTGCTAACAGTACTTATTTGTATCGTATTACATGTTAACAGTCCTAGCAATACAATAACTGCTATTGAGAATAAAGCTTTTGTCAGTACTTTTTTCACTCTACCTTTCTCCATATACAGACCATGTTCTAAAACCAGCACCTATTCCTTCTGCTATTTTGCCTTGCCAATAAGAACTAGTTAATTTACTCATATCTGTGCTATTTGTCATAAATGCAGTTTCAATAAATATTGCTGGCATTGCTGTTCCATTTAACACAATCCAATCACTTGCAGGTGAAGGCTGTCTATGTCTTGATAAATATTGATAATTTTGAGTAACCGTATAATCAACCCGATCAGCTAAATCCCTACTCCATTCAGTATCATGTCTTGTTGGGTAATTAACCCACATCCCATTAGCGGACGAACCAGCGGAATTACAATGTATACATATGAACGCATCAGCATTATAGTTATTTGCTATTCTATATCTTTCAGCATTATCCACGTATTCATCTGAACTTCTTGTCATATAAACTGTATGCCCTTGTCCTTCTAAATATGACTTTAATTTAAGTGAAATTTGTAAATTTAAATTTGACTCCTTATAATTGGTCCCATTATATGGCTTATATGCACCTGAATCATTTCCGCCGTGACCAGGATCAATTACAACCACATTGGCATTTGAGGAATAGGCATACCTAGATAAATTTGAGTTTGTGTCGTTTGCTAATTTGGTAAGATTGTTTTTCTCTTCATTTGACAATTTATCGAAAGTTGTACTGCTTGTTTTTGTTTTTAGCGACTTATTAACGTCAAGATTTAATTCTTGTATTAAATTTTCATACTTGTCGTAATATTTAATAATATTAACATTAAAATACTTATTCAAGTTATAATTTAAAATTCCACAATAAAAATCTAACATATAAATTTCTTGATTTATCAATGCATCATTTATTGTTACTTTCAAATATGAGCTATCCATTTGAACATCAAGTACATTTAATTCTTCTGGAAGGTTTGTTGAGACATCAACTGGCATATTTTCACCTTGAATTAATGCATTAAGTAAATATGTATATTTGTTTGTAGTGCTGTTTGGAACATTAACATCTGCTGATGTGAATTCCCAATCACCATTAAGATAGTAAATCTTTTCACTCTCCTCCGCAAACACATTACCCACACCAAATAACATTGTAAACACCAACATCACACAAATCATTGCCGAAATTCTCTTTGTTTTAATCTTTTTCATTACAATACCTCATCTTTCTTTACACATCTAACAGTTTTTTATGTTAGCAATCTGAATAAATACGAATGGATATTAAGGGTCTAATCTAGAATTAACTCTTAATATCCACATTATATATATATCATTTTTTCAAGTATTTACATGTAAATCGATTAGATTATTTGTAAAATGTTGTATATTTATCTGCATACAGAATAAGAACGCCCTAATGAGCGTTCTTATTCTGTATTATAATCTTCAAAGCCTTCGACTAATTTATCTAAAACATATGTTATTAGAGCTGACAATGCTAGTATTACAATACCAGCCAATATTTCGCCAAACATATAATCACCTTTCCTCCTAGTACATTATATTTTATAAAATTATTTTAGTTACTTAATTGCAGCATTATCTTGTGTATATAAAAGGTAACGCAGGGCAAGATAAACACAAATACTCTCAAAAAATATAAGTATGATGGGATTGCTATATTTAATCATGTTGTACTATGATATTTTCTAAACTTTCCGAAGGGGACGATTATAGCATGAAATTGAAAACAATTTTGCAAGTTTCAATAATTATCTGTCTTAATGTAATAGCAATATCAATTTTAACATTCAGTTTTCAACAACCTAATCCATTTGATGTTAAACCTACCTTATCTAAGGTGGGCTCAACCGGCAACGAAGTAAAGGCAATACAAGAAGCACTTAAAGAACGTGGGATTTATAACGGAAGTATTGACGGTAAATTTGGCAAAGGTACTCAAGATGCTGTCAAAAAATTTCAAAAACAGCAAGGGCTAAGTGCCGACGGAATTTGTGGGCCACAGACATTAAAAAAATTAGGTATTTCAATCGGAACACTACCAACTGCAAATGATCAAAATGTATATCTACTTGCGAGAATTATTTCAGCTGAATCTAGAGGTGAGCCATACAGTGGACAAGTTGCAGTTGGTGCAGTTGTGCTTAACCGCGTAGAACACCCAAGCTTTCCTGATACATTATCAGGTGTAATTTATCAAAATGGTGCATTTACTGCAATTGTTGATGGACAGTTTAACGAACCAATTTATGATTCTGCATATAAAGCAGCAAGGGATGCACTAAATGGTCAAGACCCATCAGGTGGAGCAGTGTATTATTTTAACCCTGATAAAACATCAAATAAATGGATGCGCACTCGTCCAGTGATTAAACGAATAGGCAAGCATTTATTCTGTTCTTAATACGTTATAATTAGATTATCTTTAAAAAGAGGTTCGCTACATTTTGGTAGCCGACCTCTTTTTTATCTTCGCAGTATTATTTTATACTAAATATACTAATTGTTATTGTGATTTTATAACTTAGCTTGTACGATTATTACTGATATTTGCGTTTCTAATATATATTCATTTACATACAAATTCATTCTAATATGACTATTATAATTGTTATTTTTTAATCTGTGTGCTACTATTAATATATTCATAATTATTAGGAGGTCCCTTATGACCAGTTTTTGCTGTCCAATTTGCAAGAAACCACTTAACATTAAAGATAAAAGTTTTTGTTGTATTAATAACCATACATTTGATATTGCCAAAAGTGGATATGTTAATTTGTTACCCTCAAACAAGATGCGTTCTAAAGCACCGGGTGATAATAAACTAATGGTGGATACACGAAATAAATTTTTAAATAAAGGTTATTATCAAACGCTTCTAAATGCTCTTTGCAAACAAATTATCTCTCTTTGTAATACGATAGATAAAAAACACCCTGTTATTGCTGATGCTGGTTGTGGAGAAGGCTACTACACAGCAGGCATTTGTTCGGCACTTTTGAATGCTGGTTTTACTCCAAACCTTCTTGGAGTAGACATTTCAAAAGAGGCTTTAACTTATGCCGCAAAAAGATTAAAGCAATTACAAATCACAACTGCTAAAGTTGCTGTTGCAAGTGTTTTTGATTTACCCATTGGGGATAACTCTTGTGATATACTAATGGAACTTTTTGCACCATACAGTGGTGATGAATACCGCCGTGTACTAAGGAAAAATGGCATGATGTTAATTGTAATACCAGCCCAAAATCACCTATATGAATTAAAACAAGCAGTCTATGATAGCCCTTATAAAAATGAAGTTAAGGCATATGAACTTGATGGGTTTGAACTAATTGATAAGATACATATTAAGGAAACAATTTTTCTTGAAAATAGTGAGGATATTAAAAATTTGTTTTTAATGACTCCATATTACTATAAAACTTCAAAAGCAGATACGGACAGGCTTTTAGCACTTGAGAGCCTAACAACTACAATAGAGTTTGAACTGCTATCCTATAAGGTTATAAAGTAACATTTTCCTATTGCAATTCAATAATATTAGTGATAAAATAAGATTGTTAAAAAAATAACAATCTTATTTGCAATACTCTATTAATCAGAAACAATTTATAATAACGGAGGTCATCCTTATGATAGAAGTAAAAGTTTGTGTTGGCAGTTCATGTCACATGAAAGGATCATATCAAGTGATAAAGACTTTTGAAGAGCTTATTAAACGAAATGATTTAGAAAATATAATTAGGCTTAAAGCATCATTTTGTCTTGGCTGTTGTCTAAATGGAATTGCAACAACTGTTGATGATAAGCCAGTCAATAATGTTGGATTTTCAAATGCAGAACAGATTTTTTATGAAGAAATATATAGCAAAGCTAAACTATTAAAAAACGAATAAAGCTTACTCTAAATTAAATGTTCGAAAGTGGGTAACTCTAATGAGTATTATCAGATTAAATGCATCAAACTGCCAAAATTGCTATAAATGTATTCGAGAATGTCCTTTGAAAGCAATTGAATTTAAAGACTCAAAAACAAAAATAATAGAAACCGAATGTGTTTTATGCGGTAATTGCATGGAAACTTGTCCAAAAGGTGCAAAATATTTTCGCCGTAATACTGATAGCGTTAAAGCGCTAATTGCATCAGACAAGCGAGTTTTTGTAAGTATTGCCCCCTCTTATGTTGGTTGGTACGATAATAACTTTGAACAAATTAGCAGTGCATTGAAAAAACTTGGCTTCGCAGGCGTTGAAGAAACTGCAATTGGCGCGGCTTGTGTTTCAAAAGAATATGCAAGATTAATGGAAAACGGACAGATGAAAAACATTATTGCAACGGCTTGTTCCTCCGTTGTAATGTTAATTGAACGACACTTCCCTGCCCTTGTGAAAATGTTAGCGCCAATTTCCTCACCAATGATGGCGCATGCAAGATTAATGCGTGAAGCCTATGGCGATATTAAAGTTGTATTCATTGGTCCCTGTTTATCAAAAATGTATGAAGCAGAAGACCCTCTTTCCGGTGGGCTTGTAAACGCTGTATTAACTTTTGAAGATATAGATAACTGGTTAGATGATGAAAACATTACAATAGCCGATAGCGATACTCAAGCTGTTGGCGTTTTGGAGCCATTAGCTCGTATTTATCCAAAACAAGAAGGAATTATTAAAACTATTGACGAACAAAGTTTTAAAAGTTATACACCTGTTTCAGTTGATGGTATTCAAAGATGCATGGAATTTTTCAATGAAATGCAGAATGATAATGTTAGTGGAATTTTTGTTGAAGCAAACATCTGTGCTGGTA
>DAMDCT010000122.1:0-5530 GCA_032091455.1 Oscillospiraceae bacterium
ATGAACAGATTTTGCCAAATGGAACAGGCTTTATTACAGATCTAGGGATGACAGGGCCGATTGAATCGGTTCTTGGAATTACTCCTCAAAATGTAATAACGAGGCTTAAAACTCACATGCCAACAAGATTTGAAGTTCCAAATACAAAATGCCGTATGGAAGGCGTTGTTATAGAACTCTGTGAAAAGACAGGAAAATGCACTTCAATAAACAGACTGCGTATTGAATAATAGTTTTTGTTAGTGTATAATATAAATGTTATAGGTATGTTTATAATTGGATTTTTCTATTTGAATATATTGAATTTAGCATAAAGGGGCGGTAATATGATTAAGCTTGAAAATCATTTGGGAGTAATTGATATTTCTCATGATTATTTTGTAAATCTTGTCGGCAATGCAGTCGTGAGTTGTTTTGGGGTTGCAGCAATGTCAACAGCAGGAACAACACAAGGATTTATGCAAAAGTTTAAGAAAAAAGATTTAATTAACAAGGGCATCAGAGTTCGTGTTAAAGGTCAAAAGCTTGTAATCGACCTACATATTATTGTTACCTACGGAACAAATATTTCTGCTATTGTAAAAAGTATTATGCACAAAGTGCAATACACTGTGGAAGAAAAAACTGGTTTTGCAGTAGCAAGAGTAAACGTATATGTAGATGGAATGAAGACCGAATAAGCATTAATTATGTTGTATAATTAGATTTAAAATTTTTTAATAGTCGTTAATGGCGACATCACGAATTCCAAAAAGAGGAGTGCATTAAGGTGATACAAGGAAGTGTATTGGCAAAAGCTATTATATCTGGTGCAAATAATATATCAAATCAAAAACAAATGGTGGATGAATTAAACGTGTTCCCAGTGCCAGATGGTGATACAGGAACAAATATGTCAATGACAATTAACGCAGGGAAAAAAGAGCTTGAGCTTTTAGAAAACCCAACAGTTGAAAAAGCCGCAGAAGTTGCAGCTTCTGCATTACTAAGAGGTGCTAGAGGAAACTCAGGCGTTATATTATCTTTACTATTTCGTGGCTTTGCAAAGGGCTTAAAAGGTAAAGAACAGGCAAACGGTCAAGACATTGCACATGCATTAACATTAGGTGTTGATGCGGCTTATAAAGCTGTAATGAAACCAACTGAAGGAACAATTTTAACAGTTGCAAGAGTGGCGGCAGAACATGCAACAAATCTTGCACTACATACAAATGACCCAACTATTATATTTGATGAAATAGTAACAAGGGCTAAAGAAACATTAGACAAAACACCAGAACTTCTACCTGTGCTTAAAAAAGCAGGTGTTGTGGACGCTGGTGGTATGGGGTTACTTGTTATTTTTGAGGGTATGCAGGTTGTTTTTAACACTGGAAAAGAAATAAGCGTTAAAGCTAAAGAGAATTCAAAAGTATTAGCACCTGTATTAAATGCTGTTGCTGATTTTGATGGCGAGATTACATTTACTTATTGCACAGAGTTTATTGTTGATAAAAGCAATAATTGCCCTGATTCTTTGAAATTAAGAGCATTTCTTGAAACAATTGGTGACAGTGTTGTATGTGTTGATGATGAAACAATTATTAAAGTACATGTCCATACAAATAATCCTGGTAATGCACTCCAAGAGGGACTTAAATTTGGACAATTAATTAATATGAAGATAGAAAATATGCGTGAACAACATCAATCAAAGATTAATGAGGCTACTCGTACAAAAGAAGATGACGAGTATAAACCGATTGACCCCGATAAGCAATTTGGATTTGTTGCAGTTTGTGCAGGCGCAGGATTAAAAGACCTTTTTGCTGATTTAGGTGTTGATAGAATTGTAAGTGGCGGACAGACAATGAACCCTAGTACAGATGACATTTTGCGTGCGATTGAGGCAACTCCAGCAGAAACTGTATTTGTACTACCTAATAATAAGAATATAATCATGGCAGCAGAGCAAGCAGTTAAACTTGCAGATAGACGAGTTTGCGTATTGCAAACACGCACAATTCCACAGGGAATTTCTGCAATGTTAGCTTTTGACCCAGAATCAAGTTATAGTGAAAACCGTCTTAACATGACAAAGCAGTTTGACCTTGTGCAAACAGGTTTAATTACCTTTGCGGCGAGAGATTCTGATTTTGATGGACACAGTATTAAAAAAGGTGAAATTTTAGGACTTGATAACGGAAAGTTAAGCTTTACAGAAAAAGACTTAAATAAAGCAATTCTTCGCCTAACAAAAGCGTTGACTAAAAAGGCAAATGGAAGCTTTATCACTATTATTTACGGTAGTGATGTAACCGATGAACAAGCTGAAAAAGCACAAGAACTTATCAAGGAAAAATTCGGTAATGATTACGAAATAAACTTAATTAATGGCGGTCAACCAGTATATTATTATATGCTGTCAGTTGAATAGAAATTTTAATAGTATTAATGGGGAACGCATTTTATGCGTTCCCCTTGTTTTTTTAGATTCATTAAGGTAAAATATAACTACTAATAATAAGATGAGGTTATATATGAAAAAGGTATCATATGTTGTTTGGGACTGGAATGGAACTTTGTTTGATGATGTAGATGTATGTGTTTCAATTATTAACAACATGCTATATGACAGGCAATTTGGGAAAGAATACACTATCGAAAAGTATAAAGAAATATTTTGCTTTCCAATAGTCGAATATTATAAAAATGCTGGACTTAATTTTGACGAAGAATCATTTGAGGATTTAGCACAAATTTGGATGGATAAGTATTCGACAAGCAGTAAATCATGTGGGATACATAAAGGTGTAATAAGTGTTCTTGATAATATAAGTCAAAATGGAATAAAGCAAATCATACTATCAGCTTCACAAAAAGAAAATTTAATAGAGCAGGTAAATCAATTTAATATTATAAACTATTTTGATAATCTACTTGGGCTTGATAATATTTATGCAAAAAGCAAGGTTGATATAGGTCAACAGTGGGCAATAGATAACAATATAGATTGCAATGAAGTAATACTCATTGGTGATACAATTCATGATTATGAGGTTGCAAGCAAGCTTAATTTTGAGTGTATACTTATACAAAATGGACATCAAAGTAAAAAAGTGCTTGAAAAATGTGGATGCCCTGTTGTCGAGGATATAACAGGTGTTATGGAGTATATTTTGTGATACAACAGATATGCGATATTTAATAAACAAATGTGAGGAAATCTTTATGGAACTAAAGTTATCCGACAAAATTGAATGTTTAAAAGGTGTGGGGGAACGTCGAGCAAAACTGTACAATAAGTTGGGAGTGGATACAATCTACTCCCTTCTAATGCATTATCCAAGAGAATACATAGACTTAACTAAACCTGTTTTAATAGCAGAAACTACATTAAACGAAAACAATGTAGTTAAGGCAAAGGTATATAGAAAAAATGGTGAACAACGCATTAGAAAAGGTTTATCTCTTTTTAAAGTATATGTTAGTGACGGTATTCAAAACATGATAATCACTATTTTCAATTCAAAGTATCAGTACGATCAGCTGAAAGAGGATGAAGAATATTATTTTTATGGAAAGGTTACAGGAACTTTATTAAAACGAGAAATGACTTCACCTAGCTTTGTAAAAGCAGATGATGATAATCTCATGCGACCAGTCTACAATCTAACTGAAGGAATATCCAATAAGCTTGTACAAGTCCATGTTAGAGAGGCAATGCGTATATGGGGGGATTGTTTGGCAGATGCACTCCCAGTTGATATTAAGCAAAAATATAATTTATGTCAGCTGGGATATGCAATAGAGAATATACATTTTCCCAATGATAAGCAAGCATTGAAAATTGCACAAGATAGATTAATTTTTGAAGAACTTTTAGTATTGCAACTAGGGTTAATCATATTAAGAAAGAAAAATCGCAATTTAACAGGTGTTACTCTTGAAGATGTTGATATAAAAGAATTTTATAATGCTCTAAAATTTACATTAACAGATGGACAAAAAAACGCAATTGATGACGGTCTAGCTGATATGCAACGTAACATTCCAATGAATCGACTTTGTCAAGGTGATGTTGGTTCGGGGAAAACAATGGTTGCGGCGGCATTAAGCTATGCATGTTATAAAAATGGATTTCAGTCAGCAATTATGGCACCAACGCAAATACTTGCCGACCAACATTATGATACATTAAGTAAGTTAATGGAACCTCTTGGTGTGAAGTGTTGTTTAATTACAGGGGCGCTTAAAGCAAAAGAACGAAATGAACTTTTAAAAGGTATCCAATCTAGCGAGTATAGTATTGTAATTGGCACGCATGCATTGGTTCAAGATACTGTGATATTTAAAAGCTTAGGCTTAGTTGTTACGGATGAACAGCACCGTTTTGGTGTTTCTCAAAGAGCAAGACTTGCGCAAAAAGGTGATAATCCACACTTGCTTGTAATGTCGGCTACTCCAATCCCACGAACACTTGCGCTTATAATATATGGCGACCTTGATGTGTCTATTATAAAAGAACTTCCAAAAGGCAGACAACCGATTGAAACTTATGCAGTTGGTTCAGATAAGCGAACACGTGTGCTTAATTTTATTAAAAAGCAAGTTGATATGGGAAGACAAGCATATATTGTGTGTCCACTTATCGAGGAAAACGAAAGTGACCTTATTTCCACAACGCAATATCTTGAAAGCTTAAAAAGAACACCGCTTGCAAATTATGCAATATCGGCTTTGAATGGAAAGCTAAAAGCAAATGAAAAATCGGATATTATGACCGCATATAAGGATAATAAGATACAAATACTAGTGTCGACTACTGTTGTTGAAGTTGGAGTAGACGTTGCTAATGCAAATGTTATGTTGATAGAGAATGCAGAAAGATTTGGATTGTCACAATTGCATCAGTTAAGAGGGCGTGTTGGACGAGGTGAACATCAAAGTTATTGTATCTTAATATCAGATAATCAAGGTGAGGAAAATAAACAAAGGTTAAAAGTAATGTCAACCAGTTCAGATGGGTTTGTTATTGCTGAAGAGGATTTAAAGCTAAGAGGACCTGGTGACTTTTTTGGATTTAGGCAACATGGTCTGCCTAAACTAAAAATTGCAAACTTATTAGAAGATATGGATACGCTAAAGCAAACACAAGAATTAGCTAGAGAAATATTAGATAAAGATGAAACGCTATCTAGTATAGACAATAAAGGATTAAGAAAACAAGTAAAATATTTATTCTATCAAAATGAGCAAAGCACACTGAATTAATAATAATTAAAATTGCTAATAGAGGAAGTGCAAATAATTAGAGAGCTATATTACACAATTGAAGAACAACATAGTAGAATAACAGTGCAGGACTTCCTTATGGGGGTTCAAGGATATTCAAGACGTATTATAACAAAGTTAAAACAAAACAGAGGAGATATACTGTTAAATGGAGAGCATATCCGAATGGTAGACCATGTACATAGTGGTGATATTATTGAAATCATGCTACATGATGAAACCTATATTACACCTAATTCAGAGTTGAAAGTACCAA
>DAMDCT010000123.1:0-5506 GCA_032091455.1 Oscillospiraceae bacterium
AACACAAACAACGGAATAGGTACAATGTTACCACAATCATTTACACCAGGAACCCCACAACACCTTACTGCAAACTCATTCACACGCACAGGCTATACCTTTGCAGGTTGGAATACGCTTGCAAACGGTTTGGGCACAAACTATGCAGACGGTGCAAGCTATACAGCGACAGCAAATATAACTCTTTATGCACAGTGGGAGGAAATCACTCCACCACAAACCAACACAGTAACGGTACATAGCGGCACAGGTGGCGGAGATTATTCTGCTGGTTCAACAGTAACTATCAAAGCAAATACACCATCAACAGGCAAACAATTCAAAGCTTGGACGGTTGTTTCTGGTGGTGTTACGTTACAAAACGCAACATCTGAAACTACTACGTTTATAATGCCTGCTTGTAGGGTAGAGGTGACAGCAACCTATGAGGATATTTCTACAACCTCAACTGTTTCAGGAACGGTTGAAGATAATGACAATAATAAAGTATCTGGTGCAATTGTTAAACTGATGAAAGGTAACAAACAAATTGGCGAAAGTGTAAAAACTAATTCACAAGGTGAGTTTAGTATTTTAAATGTTTCAAATAGCACCTATAATCTTGTAGTTAGTAAAGATGGTATCGTTGTTACAACGATTATTGTGGTAAGCGGAAATGACTTTACTACAGGTACTATCATGCTACCAAGTGGCAAGACGAACAGTGTTGTTGAAGTAAAATCAAACACACCACAGATTGTTGTTGGAAATTTGGAAAAACAGTTCAGCGACGAAGATAAAGCATATATAAAAGGCAACCCAACCAATATGGTGGAAATCAAACTTGTTGTCGAGAAAAAAGATAAAACCGCAGTTAAGGAAGAAGCAGACAAGATTACTGCTGTTGCTAATGGAAAAACAATAGGACTATACCTTGATTTATCTGTGTTTAAAACACTTACAACAGGTGGCGTTGCTGGAACTCCTGAAATTCAACCAACAGTGACAAATATTATTGAAATTGTAGTTCCACTACCAGCAGAACTACAAGGAAAATCTGGTCTTGTGGTTTATCGTGTACATAATAGTAATGCTCAAGCTCTTCCAAAAGACGATGCAAATGCAGACGGCGAGTATTTTAAAGTTATTGGTAATGAGATGAGAATATACACAAAAAATTTCTCAACATATGCAATAGGGTTTGATAAAACTAATCCAGTAAATCCTCCGTCAACAACCCCAGTGAAAAACTTCTCTGAAATTGAAAAACTGATAATAGACCTACCGACAGTGGAAGATTTCAAAGAGACTGATATGGTGGCATTTGAAAAAGCTGAAAAAGAATACAACAAGCTTACAAATGACGAAAAGGCAAATCTTGATGAATTTTTACATAACAAATATAAGGCAATCGCAAAACAAGTAGAAGCTATGCGAAAAGCGACAGAGAAACCATCAGTAGTAAAACCTTTACCACCAACGAAAAACCCTGCAACTGGAGATAGCATTCCATTTGCATTATCAATAATCGGAATGCTTGTATTTGGAATGTTAGCTTTTTGGTTAAATGGTAAAGGTAAAGCAAAGAATAAAAGATAGTATTACTGACTGAGTAAGCTAAAAGAGATGCAAAAATAAAAGTTCCCGTAGACTAAAAGTTACGGGAACTTTTTTTGAGCATTAGGAAATTGTATATGGATTTATTATAATTCATTAGTTTATTGTAATTTTAGGAAACATCAGGTATACTGGTGAAAATGGGGAATTGTTATCTTTGACAGTTAGTTTGTGGCGCTAGATTAGGAGAATATCAGATACAATCTAATAAATGCAGCTTCTCGTTACGTTTCAGATTTCAAGCCCGTTGCATATACAATGTGAACTTCGCATTATGTTTATAATACGTTTTTATTTAATTAATAATAAGGAGTTAAACATATATGATAGAAATAGCTATTTGTGATGATGAAGAGATTATAATTAATATTATGAAGAAATTTGTTATTGAATATATATCTGAAAGGAATATTCAATGCAATATATCGACTTTTATAAATGGAAGAAGCATACTTAAAGATAACACTCTAAAATATGATATATTATTTTTAGATATTGAGATGGGAACCCCAAACGGTATTGAAACGGCTAGGGAAATAAAAAAATTAAATAAAGATATAATTATTTGTTTTATTACAAGCCATGGTGGTTACGTTAGTTCAGCATTTGAAATTAAAGCATTTCAATATTTAATTAAACCTGTATCAAAGATGCAAGTTTTTCATGAACTTGACAGAGCAATTATTGAATATAAGGAAACTCATTTTTTGTATTACATAGATCAAGTTGATAATAATAAAAATGAAAGGTATACTATGCCTTTTTCATTAGATGAAATAATATATTTTGAAAGTAGAAATAAGCAGGTGATTTTACATTCAATTAGGGGTGATTATAAGTTTTATAAAAAACTCGATGATATAGAAAGTAATTTAAGTGGTTATGAATTTATTCGTTGTCATAAGAGCTATTTTGTAAACACAGCACACATTAGAAAAATATATAATAAGAAAATAATATTGAATGAAAATAACATTGAATTACCGATAAGTGAATCGAAAAGACATAACACTATGTTAGCGTTGAAAGACTATAGGGAGAAGTACTCATGAGTGTGCTAAAATTAATAATTGATGGTATTGTTATTTGCTTTGAATTGATTATATTATTAACTTTTTACAACATATTTATGAAGAAATGTCAATCTAATAATATAACTATTATATTGTGTAGTGCATATTTAGTCATCATGTTTATAAGTGTAATCCATTATAATATTAAACCATACGTTCCCATAATAGCATATATATTAACGTTTTTAGTAACTTTATTATTTAATTCAAAATTTCTATATAAGTTGATGCTATCAACGGTTATATTTATACTACTTTTAGGATTTGAAAATTTAATTGGCTTAGTACTGGTTGCTGTTGCAAATTGTAATGTTACATATATTCAATCAAATATATTTTTATACTTATTAGCAGCTGTTTTCTCAAAGTTATTAGTATACATTATTGTAAAAATAATTGAGTTTAGGAAGAAATCAAAAGATGCATATTTTTCTGCAAAATCTATACTTCCTTTGCTGTTATTGCTTCTAAGTGTATGCATATTGATTTATTTCGTTTTTTATACAGCTTATACATTGACAGATACCAGAGTAATTATTCCTATGGTTTTAGCAATATTACTATTCATATTTTCTAACGTTTCCGTTTTGTATATATTGGAGCAACAAACAAAAACAGAACTCAAGAATCAAAAGATAAGCTTTATAAATAGTCAATTTGACAATCAATTGAAGCACTATGAGGAATTGTACGAGAATCAAAATCAAACTTATAAAATATGGCACGACATGAATAAACAGCTATTGGGTGTTTCTGGAATTCTTAAAACAGGTGATACTGATTTAGCTATAGAGTACATAGATAAGTTGGTTGGAAGTGTTGAAAATCTAGTTAATGTAGTTAATAGTGGCTATCCTGTACTAGATTCTATTATTAGATTAAATCAAAGTATAGCTTATAATAATGATATAAAATTTGATTATAGCGTAAGAATAAATGGTGAATTAAATATTGATAAAATGGATATAGCAATTATCGTTGGAAATGCATTGGACAATGCTGTAGAAGCGTGTAAATCTGCTAACATAATCAATAAGTATATTTCTTTACAAGTGTCCAATACCGATAAAGACTTGTTTATAGATATTGAAAATTCAACCACTAATAATATAAAAGATACTAATTTAATTCCATCAACCAAAAATAGAAAGCAAAAATATGGACTTGGAATAAATACTATTAAGCAGATTGCTGGGAATTATAATGGGAGTGTTGAAATTATGTGTGAAAATAATGTATTCTATATATCTGTTGTTTTAGAGATTAATAAATAACCCTAAATTCGACATAAAAACCCTTATTTTCGAATAATCATTGGCATGTTTATTAAAAGATGTTATATTACTTGTAAAGGAAGTGAGCAAAATGATAACTTCTGTTGCAAGTAACATAACATCTTACTTCATTAAGAAGAACATTATCAGTAAAGAAGAACAAGATGTTTACTCTTATTGTTTTGAACTTCTATTATCCTTTGTTATAAACTGTATATTATTAATTATTTATTCTATTATAGCGAAAAGCGTAATTGAAACAATTTTCTTTGTGGTCGGATTTATGTCGTTAAGATTGAATACAGGTGGATATCATGCGAGTACTCATTTTAGATGTTGCATGTTACTTATGATTTTATATACTGTATTTTTAGGAATAGTGAATTTAGCGAATATTACACATTATAGTATTACAAGCTTAATCATTTCTATAATATCAGTAATAATTGTTTTTATTATTGCCCCAGTTGAAGATAATAACAAGAAATTAGAGGTCAATGAAACACAACGCTTGAAAAATAAGTCGAGTAATAGTCATTATTGATTTAATTTCCATCATTATTTTATCATTGTTATTAAAACAAAATATATACGTATTTTCATTTTCGCTTGGTATTGCAATGTGTATTTTAATGTTAGTTATCGGAAAAGTTAAGCAAATTAATCTATTGATTAAAAATAAAGTAGGAGATGTGAATTTATGAAAGACACTAAAGTAATTAAAATTGCAGGAGAAACAGTGGCAAAAGTTGCACTATCAGTGGGCAAGTCTACAACAAATGCAGCTTGTTATGGTTGGTTTCATCAGCCAAAAGAACCAAAAGCTATGACGAAATATAAGAAAAACATATAATATTTTAACGTAGTAACTATTTTTAAAGTCAACATAACCATATCGTTAGTTATGTTGACTTTAAAAATAGTTTTAGTGGGTGAAATAAGTGATACTTAAAAAATCTAGATACAACATATGGCTCAAAGATGATGATAGAACTGAAACATTTATTTTATACAATACATACTATAAATCTATATTCTTTATGAATAAAGAAATATATGACTTTTATAAAAGTTATCAATCTTTTGACACAAGAAATTATTATGGAGATTATTTATGTTGGCAGCTTATGTATATGTATAGGAATAAATTTTTCAGTAAAGAAAATGTTAACGAAATGTATATAGATAATCCTTACTATAATCTACTAAGTAAAGAACAGTGTGCTTTGTCAACAAGTGCATAACATGTGGGGAAAATATTAAACCTAGACGATGAAATTTATTAAGCAGTTGCTAAATATGGAGCAGAGTAATAAAGAGTAAATAAACAAAAGGAGATGTCTCACTAACTTTTTAGATAGTTAGACATTTCCTTATTTATATATGTGATTTTCATATCATCTATACATAGCTGATGGCATCATGGATGGTGCTTTGTCTTTTGCTATCTTTAAATCGACCATCAGCGTTGCCACTTTTACTGATGAATTACCATACTTATCTCTTATTTTATCAACTGCTATATCTATTTTTTCTGATTTTATATGTTTTGCTGTATTGTAG
>DAMDCT010000124.1:0-379 GCA_032091455.1 Oscillospiraceae bacterium
AATAGATGGCACAAACATCAAAGATGTTTCACAACATGATTTAAGAGATAAATTAGGCTATGTTCCGCAAAAAGGCGTATTGTTTTCTGGAACTATAGAATCAAACTTAAAATATGGAAAAAAAGAAATATCTGATGAAGATATGATTAAAGCTGCGCAAGTTGCACAAGCTACCGAATTTATTGACTCAAAAGAGGAGCAATATAATTGTGAAATATCACAAGGTGGTACTAATGTTTCTGGTGGGCAAAAACAAAGATTATCAATTGCAAGAGCAATTGCAATAAACCCTGAAATATATATTTTTGATGATAGTTTTTCAGCCCTCGACTATAAAACAGATATATCATTACGTAAGGCTTTAAAAAATCATACTACC
>DAMDCT010000124.1:389-4961 GCA_032091455.1 Oscillospiraceae bacterium
AAAAGCACTGTGCTAATTGTAGCGCAGAGAATAAGCACAATTTTACATGCAGAACAAATCATTGTTCTAGAAGAGGGACAAATAATTGGAAGAGGAACTCATGAAGAACTTCTAAAAAACTGTGATGTATACAAGCAAATAGCTCTATCACAACTTTCAAAGGAGGAGCTAAAAGATGAGTAACGAAAAGAAGCAAAGACGTGGTGGTGGTCCTATGGGTGGCCATGGCCCTATGGGTGGAACTGGGGAAAAGGCAAAAGACTTTAAAGGAACAATGAAAAAGCTAATTGCATATCTATCCACATATAAACTAGCTATTTTTATAGTTGTTTTATTTGCTGTGGGAAGTGCGGCTTTTTCAATAGTCGGCCCTAAAATGTTAGGAAATGCAACAACTGAAATATTCAAAGGTTTAATTGCCAAAATTTCTGGTACTGGTGGCGGAATTGATTTCACAGCTATCGGTAAGATTTTGATTTTTCTAATCTGTCTATATATAATTAGTTCAGCGTTCTCGTTTATTCAAGGTTTTATTATGAGTGATGTATCTCAAAAAGTATCATATAACTTGAGAAAAGAAATCTCTCAAAAAATAAGCAGAATGCCAATGAAATACTTTGACTCAAAAACACATGGAGAAGTATTATCAATTGTCACAAATGATATTGATACGCTAAGCCAAAACTTAAACCAAAGTATGACGCAGGTAATTACCTCAATAACAACAATTATCGGTGTGCTTATTATGATGTTTTCAATAAGTTGGCTTATGACTTTAGTGGCGCTGTTGATATTGCCTTTATCTATGATTTTACTTGCAGCAGTAATGAAAAAATCACAGAAATTCTTTAAATCTCAGCAAGAGTATTTAGGTCATGTTAATGGTCAAGTTGAAGAAGTGTATAGTGGTCATAATATAGTTAAAGCCTTTAATGGTGAAAAAGAAGTTATTGAAGAATTTGATGGATATAATGAAACTCTTTATAAATCAGCTTGGAAATCACAATTTTTATCAGGTATGATGATGCCTATAATGACATTCGTAGGCAATATCGGATATGTAGCCGTATCTATCTTAGGTGGTTATCTTGCCATAAAAAAAATGATAGAAGTTGGTGAAATACAATCATTTATTCAATATGTAAGAAGCTTTACTCAACCAATTGCGCAAGTAGCTCAAGTTGCAAACCTAATGCAATCAACTACTGCAGCTGCTGAAAGAGTATTTGCTTTCTTAGAAGAAGAAGAGGAAGACCAAATCGCAACTAATCCTGTATCCATTAATGGATTAGAAGGAAATGTTCAATTTAAGAATGTGCATTTTGGATATAGCTCTGATAAAACAATTATAAATGATTTTAATACAGTAGTTAAGCAAGGACAAAAAGTTGCAATTGTTGGTCCTACTGGGGCAGGCAAAACAACAATGGTTAAACTGTTGATGAGATTCTATGATGTAAATAGTGGCTCAATTATAATTGATGGTCACGATATTAGAGATTTTAACCGCAATGAACTACGAACTATGTTTGGTATGGTTTTACAAGATACATGGTTATTTAACGGTAGCATTATGGAGAATATTCGATATAGTAAGCTTGATGCAACTGATGATGAAGTTATTGCGGCGGCAAAAGCTGCATATGTACATCACTTTGTGCAAACATTACCAGACGGATATAACATGGAATTAAATGAAGAGGCAAACAACGTATCTCAAGGACAAAAACAGCTATTAACTATTGCGCGTGCAATATTGGCTGACCCTAAAATACTAATACTTGATGAAGCGACAAGTTCTGTTGATACAAGGACAGAAATTCGAATTCAAAAAGCTATGGATAACTTAATGAAGGGTAGAACCAGCTTTATAATTGCCCATAGGCTTTCAACAATTAGAGATGCTGATTTAATACTTGTTATGAAAGATGGCGATATTGTCGAGCAAGGCACACATGAAGGACTGCTTGAAGCGAACGGTTTCTATGCAAATCTATACAACTCACAATTTGAAAGAACAAGCGAAGAATAGATTTTAACAAAACAAATACTCACCCATAAAAATGGGTGAGTATTTGTTTTGCTCTTTGTTTAAATTTATAATACTTTTGCTAAAAATTCTTGTAGACGTTCATGTTGTGGATTGTCAAAAAATTCTTGTGGAGTGTTTTGCTCGACAATTTTTCCACCGTCCATAAACAATACTCTAGTTCCTACTTCTCTTGCAAATCCCATTTCGTGCGTAACTACAACCATAGTCATACCTTCATTTGCAAGTTCTTTCATAAGCTCCAAAACCTCACCAACCATTTCAGGGTCAAGTGCAGATGTTGGCTCATCAAACAACATTACATCTGGGTTCATTGCAAGCGCACGAATAATTGCTATACGTTGCTTTTGCCCACCGGACAGCATTGCTGGATAAGTG
Organism: Oscillospiraceae bacterium; assembly: GCA_032091455.1. Taxonomy (GTDB): domain Bacteria; phylum Bacillota; class Clostridia; order Oscillospirales; family Ruminococcaceae; genus Paludihabitans. The sequence continues at coordinate 2,818 of DAMDCT010000124.1, forward strand.
TCTGCTTTGTCTAAAAGCCCTATACGTTCTAAAAGGCGCTTTGCGTTCTCCTCCGCCTCATCTTTTGATTGAAGCTTTAATGTAATTGGTGCTAAAGTTATATTTTGTAATATAGTCAAATGTGGGAATAAGTTAAAATGTTGAAACACCATGCCCATCTTCTGTCTAAGATTATCTATATTAGTTTTTTTGTCGGTAATATTATTCCCCTCAAACCATATCTCGCCACCTGTTGGTTGCTCTAAAAGGTTAAGGCAACGCAAAAATGTACTTTTACCAGAACCTGAAGGTCCAACAATTACAACCTTTTCGCCCTGTTTGATATTTTCAGTTATATCATTTAAAACAAGGTTTTCGCCAAAGTTTTTATTTAAGTTTTTAACCTCTATCACTGCGGCTCAACCTCCTTTCAAGTAGTGAGAATAATTTTGTTAATCCCATTGTTAGAATTAAGTATATTACTGCCGCTGAAATCAATGGAATCCACGCATTGTAGGTAGTATTTCTTATACTATCACTAGCTCTTGTTAAATCGGTAACTGTGATAAAGCTTACTACTGATGTTTCCTTTATTAATGCAATAAATTCACTTGTAGATGTTGGTAGAATTGCTTTTACAGCTTGTGGCAAAATTATTTTTACCATAGTTTGAGTTTTACTTAAACCCAATGAACGTCCTGCTTCCATCTGCCCTTTATCTACGCCTTGAATACCTGCTCTAATAATCTCTGTTACATACGCACCTGAGTTTATACCATATCCAATTATTGCAACAATTAAAGCATTTGTAAATCCCATTGGACCAAAAACAACAAAATAAAATATCATTAATTGAGTTGCGAGTGGAATACCCCTTATAATTGTTGTATAAGTTGTTGCAAATCCTCTTAAAAAAATATTTTTTGATATTTTACATAATGCAAGCAAACAGCCAATCACAGTACCTATTATAATTGCACATAATGCAATTATAAGTGTATTGGATAAACCTTTAATAATGAGTTGCCATCTATTGTCTACAATCATTATTTCATAAATTTTATCTAGCACCCTTCAAACCTCCTAATATCTAGTATTCTTTTATATTTTAAAATACATATTGGGTGGAGATAAATACTCCACCCTTTTATATATAACTGTTGCAGATTTATAGTAACTAAATAAATCTTTGCAAAATCAAATTACTTTCTAACTATAATAACTTGTTCTGATTCAAAGTAAGGAATAGAAAAGTCCACATTTTTCTTTCTCTCTTCTGTTACGCTCATACCTGCTGCAATAAAGTCAATTGCATTAGATGAAAGAGCAGGAATTAAGCTGTCAAAATTCATATCTACTACTTTTAATTTGCTTTGGAAATCTTTTGCAATTTTTTCTCCCATTGAAATATCAAATCCTACAACTTTAGTTCCTTCCATATACTCAAAAGGTTTAAAAGCTGAATTTGTTCCTAGTTTTAATTCCTTAGAACCAGTTCCTAAATCAGATGTAGGGATTTTAATCTTACCATCTGCTGGCATGAATGCATTTACAAGTGCTTCATACTCACCATTAGCTTTCATAGTTTCAATTGTTTTGTTAATTGCAGCTAGTAAGTCTTTGTTTCCTTGCTTTACCGCTATAGCATATTCTTCTTTTGCAAATTTAATATCTAGTATTTTAAGATCAGAATTTTTTTCAACTATTGCTTTTGCTGGAAGTTCATCTAAAACGATAGCATCAATACCGCCATTTTTAAGGTCAAGTGCTGCATCTACGCCAGAATTAAAACCAGATACTTTTGCAGTCTTAACATTATCTTGCAAATAAGTTTCGCCCGTTGTTCCTTTTTGAACACCAATTTTTTTGCCCTCTAAATCTGCTGCCGAATTGATAACTACTGTTGCTTTTTTCCCACAGCCTGCAAAGATTGCCGCCGTCATAATAATTGCAAGTGTAAGTGTTAATAATTTTTTCATTATATAATTCCTCCATATTCTTTAGTGAAAAATAAAACTTCTATTGAGTTGTTTTTCTGTTGTTTATACTTTATCACATTATATGCAAGAATGCAATAGAAAAATACAATTATTTTGAATATTTATTCATTTTGCACTAGTTTATCCATGTCATCGTGTATATTTATGCACAAATCAACCTGCATA
>DAMDCT010000124.1:5108-5323 GCA_032091455.1 Oscillospiraceae bacterium
ATGCGTTCTTCCTGTTTCGAGTTGAATTCTTACAAGTGAATACTTATCATTGTATTTTAATACCTCATAATGTGTAATAGCATGCTGTCCACTTTCATCAACTCCACGCTTAATATAAAAATCGTCAAGCCTTATAATAGGGGCGTCAATTGTGCCTTTTTGCGGTGAAACTTTCCCGCATACAACAGCTATGTATTCTTTGCTTACTGCTTTTG
>DAMDCT010000125.1:0-4913 GCA_032091455.1 Oscillospiraceae bacterium
AGTGATGGCAGCAGAATATTATTATTATGTAAGAAATCTGCATATAATTTTGATATGTCATTATTATTATTAAATAAAATTGAGTTGTCAAAAAGCTTTAATAAGATTGGATATAATGGCGAAAATTTATATATAATGAGCTCTGATGGCGTAGAAAAATATAAAATTGGTTAGTATTTTTAGGAGGTGTTATCATGCAGCTTTATTCAATAATTTTGGATATAGGATGCGTAATTATTTCTTTATTAGTAGTTATGCCCTCTTATCGAAAAGGATTCTTGCGTTCAATAATTTTATGCATTGGGTACATAGCTTCAATTATAGTAGCAATTAATGTAAGTAGGTATTTATCTAAGTTTATTTTCGATACTATTATAAGGGAAAGTATAATTAAGAACGTAAATACCACGATAACAGGTAATATAGATAGTGCGGGTATTCAAACTGTTGTTGGTGGGTTTATGTCAAAACTTCCAAGTTTTTTAAAAGATTCAATAAGTGCATATTTTGGTGGTGAGCAAGGCATTATTGATAATCTCCAGAAAACCACAGGTGGTGTTGTAAATAGTATTGGTACAACAGTTGCAGATAACATTGTTGCTCCAATAGTTGTCATGTTATTGCAGACATTAATATGTGTAATAGTATTTGTAATATGTATTATAATTGTAAAAATGATTGCTAGATTATTTCAAGGATTCTATGCAATACCTGTAATAGGTCCTATCAACTCAATGCTAGGCGGTGTAGTAGGTATTGCACAAGCAGCTGTTTTACTGTATATACTCGCAGTTTTGGGCAAAATGTTAATATCATTGTCGTCAAATTCGCTTGAATATTTTAATACAAACATTATACAATCAACTTATGTATTTAAAATATTTTATAATTTAAAATTCATATAACAATAATACCTAGTTAAAAATCTATTAGTATTATATAATAAGATATATTAATTTATTTCTAGCAGTCGAGATTTAACAATATAAATTATAAAGGGGATATCAAATGATTTGCAGCAAATGTAAAAAAAGACCTGCCATAATCTTCATACAAAAATTAGAAGGCAGTGAAACTATAAATGAAGGTTTATGTTGGTCTTGTGCTAAAGAGTTAGGTCTACCACAGATTTCATCAATGATGGAGAGCATGGGCATTAGTGAAGAAGATGTTGATCAAATGAATAACCAACTTATGGAGCTTGCAGATGGTGATTCTTTTGAACTTGGTGGAGCAGAAACTATGCCTAACCTTCTTCAAAGTTTATTTGGTGATTCAAGCAGACCAATATCAGATGAACCAAACAGTATTATTAAAAATAAAAAGGATACAAAAAAAGACACCAAGGGTGATAAAAAAGAAAAGAGGAAATTTCTAGATACCTATTGCAGTAACTTATGTGAAAAAGCACGTGAAGGCAGATTAGATAAAATTATTGGTAGAGATAATGAAATCTACCGTGTGGTTCAGATACTTAGCAGGAGAACGAAAAACAATCCTTGTTTGATTGGTGAGCCTGGTGTTGGTAAAACTGCAATAGCTGAGGGTATTGCTCAAAGAATTGTTACTGGTGACGTCCCATTTAGGCTACTTGATAAAGAAATTTACTTGCTTGATTTAACTGCTTTAGTTGCAGGAACACAATTTAGAGGTCAATTTGAAAGTAGAGTTAAGGGGCTAATTGATGAAGTAAAAGCTGATGGGAATATAATACTATTCATTGATGAAGTCCATACCTTAGTTGGAACAGGAGATTCAGAAGGTTCTATGAGTGCTGCTAACATAATGAAACCCGCACTTTCACGTGGAGAAATTCAAGTAATTGGTGCAACAACATTTACAGAGTATCGCAAAAATATTGAAAAAGATGCTGCTCTTGAAAGACGTTTTCAACCTGTAACCGTAAATGAACCTACTATTGAAGATACACTTGAGGTATTAAGGGGCATTAAACATTACTATGAAATTCATCATAAAGTCAAAATTAATGAAGAGATTATAAAACTAGCTGTTTTATGGTCTGAGCGTTATATTAATGATAGATATTTGCCAGACAAAGCTATTGATCTTTTAGATGAAGCATGTGCATGTGCTTCGCTAAAAAGCAAAGAATTAACTGACTATGCAAAATTAAATAAACAATTAAAGCAGCTTATTGTACAAGAAGACAAACTAGAAGAAAGTAATGGGGAACCCGATTTTGAGCAAATTGCAATTGTTAAGGCTGAAATTATTAAAGTTAAAGATAGCTTAAAAGAAATCGAACCTAAAATTTCTAATATTCAAGTAACTATAGAAGATTTAGCAAAAGTAATTGAGCTCTGTACAGGAATTCCCTCTGCTAAAATAGAACAAAATGATTATAAAAAAATAATGGATTTAGATAAAGAGATTAAAAAACATATAATTGGTCAAGATGAAGCAGTTGATTCTGTTGCACTTGCAATCAAACGCAACAGAATGCAACTTTCTAACAAAAAGCGACCTGCTTCATTCATATTTGTTGGACCAACTGGTGTTGGTAAAACTGAACTTGTTAAGGTTTTATCTTCAACTCTTTTTAATTCTGTTGATCCAATCATAAGACTAGACATGTCTGAATTTATGGAAAAACACGCAGTATCAAGATTGGTTGGGTCACCTCCTGGATATGTTGGATATGATGATGCAGGACAACTGACTGAAAAGGTACGAAGAAAACCATATTCAGTTGTTTTGTTTGATGAAATTGAGAAAGCACATCCTGATGTAATGAACATTCTACTTCAAATACTTGATGAAGGTAAGGTCACTGATGCTCATGGCAGAAATGTAAACTTTGAAAATACAGTTATAGTAATGACTTCAAATGCTGGTTCAAGTGATAAAAGTGGAATAGTTGGATTTAACAAGGGTGTAAATATTATAGCAAAAGAAAAAGCAATGAAAGCACTGTCTGAGTTTTTGAGACCGGAATTTTTAGGCAGGGTTGACGAGGTTATAGTCTTTAACCAGTTACAGGAAGATGATTTACAACAAATTGCTTGCTTATTACTAAACGAACTTAAAGAGGCATTACTTGAAAAGAATATTAATTTGTGCTATGATGATAAAGTAACAAAACTTATAGCTCAAATAGCTAATGGTGGAAAGTATAGCGCAAGGGATATTCGTAAGGTTATACGAAAAGAAGTTGAGGATAAGATTGCTCAAAGTTTAATTGATAACTTTGATAAACATGTTCAAGCTATTTCTTTAACTGAGGATAATAGTAATATTGTAATTACTTGCTTGTAACATATTTAAACTACATTATTGAATGGAGACATAATATGAAAAAGTTTATAAGTTTATTGCTTTCACTGACATTAGCAGTAATAATGTTTACAGGTTGCACTTCAAATAAGCCTATGAAAGATGGTACTTATAAATCTGAATTCTCTTCAGAAGATGCACATGGTTGGGTTGATTACGTTGAGATTACTGTAACAAAAAATAAAATTACGAATGTTGTTTATGATTCTTTAAACAGTGGTAAAAAAGAACGTGAAAAGAAATCCGTAAAGAAGACCGAAGATATTGATTATTATAAGGCTATGGTAAATAGTAAATGTAAAACTTATCCGCGGGAATTTTACACTAAATTAGCACAGCAATTAGTTGATAAACAACAGATAAATAAAGTTGACAAAGTAGCTGGTGCAACAATTAGCACGAATGATTTTGAAAAACTTGTAAAATCTCTTTTAAAAAACATGGCTAATGGCGACATTTCAACAGTAATAGTAGACAGATAATTTTACTAATTAAATAATTTTCTAGTTAAAACATTTATACTTTGTTGTATAAATGTTTTAACTACTTATGATTGTAATTAAAATGGGTGAGAATATGAAAAAATCATTTACACTAATCAGCATTACTATATTATTTACTATATTATTTACAAGTTGTAATTCTGCCGAGTTAAATCATGCAAAAGATAGTGAAATATTTGTTATGAATACTTATGTAACGCAAAAGGTTTATGGTCAAAATAATGAACAGGCAATTAAAAATGTTAATGATTGTCTTACTGATATTGAAAGTAAGCTATCAATGTATATTTCCGGTTCTGATATTGATAGAATAAATAAATCTGCTGGCAAATCATCTGTAAAGGTAAATGACTATACATATAATATTGTAAAAAAAGCAGCTGAATATAGCAAGTTGTCACACGGATTATTTGATATAACTATTGCACCTTTGACATCACTATGGGCAATAACTTCGGATAGTCCAAAAGTTCCAACACAATCTGAAATAAATAATGCTCTAAAGCAAATTGATTATAGCAAAATTATTTTTGATTCTAAAAATCAGACTATTATGCTTAAAGATAATGGAATGTCAATTGATTTAGGTGGTGTTGCAAAAGGATATATATGTGGCATAATTAAAAAAGAGTATGAAAAACTTGATATAAAAGGTGCGCTTGTTTCCATTGGTGGTAACATATATGCGTATAAAGTCAAACCGGATAATTCACAATTTACACTTGGAATACGTGATCCGCTTGCTGGCCCTAATGATATTATTGGAAAATTGAAAATTAAAGATAAAGTAGTTGCAACCTCTGGAGCATATGAACGCTTCTTTGAAAAGGATGGCAAAATATATCATCATATTCTTGATATAAAAACTGGTTATCCAGTTAATTCTGACCTTCTATCAGCAACAATAGTTAGCAATGATGGTGGACTAGCTGACTATCTCTCTACAACTGTTTATATTGCAGGAATTGAGCATATAAAAGATTATATGAATAATGAAAAATTTGAAGTTATTATTATTGATAAAAACAAAAATGTGTATGTTTCTAATTCATTGATGGCAAGCTTTGAATTGACTAATAACAATTACAAACTTTATGTGGGTAATACATATGGTTA
>DAMDCT010000126.1:0-356 GCA_032091455.1 Oscillospiraceae bacterium
AATAAAATACTTCAATTCTCATATTAAAAATATTTACAAGATCATAAAACGTGTGGTATACCACCATGCACAATATAGCAAATCCTCTAACTTCATCTATAAAATGAATTCTAGTTTTTTCAGTTGTATGTTCCATTTAAACCTCCTTAAAAATACCTATCTACTATTATGTTAAATGAAAACTCAAGGTATTGCAAGTAGTGTTTATTAAAAATATTTAATGATTGTAAATTTATATAAATAAATTTTCTCTACCTATAATAATTCAAAATAAATGTAATTGCTATCATATATAAATAATAGCAATTACATTTATTTTATATACTTATATTTATTCTAACTTTTGTCTCGTGGTT
>DAMDCT010000126.1:475-1500 GCA_032091455.1 Oscillospiraceae bacterium
GGAAATCACAGCAACCAAAAATCCACAAGTAATTGCAGCTGTTATTCCTGCCGCTGTTGCAGTAAGCCCTCCTGTTATCGCACCCAGTAGTCCCTGTTCATGAACAGCTTCCTTAACTCCCTTTGCAAGCGCATACCCAAATCCTGTTAACGGAACACTTGCACCTGCACCTGCAAACTCAACAAGTGGGGAGTATACACCAAGTCCACCAAGTACAACCCCTGCAACAACATAGGCTACAAGTATGCGTGCTGGAGTTAATTTTGTATAATCAATCAATATTTGACCAATTGCACAAAATGCTCCACCTATTAAAAATGCCTTTAGACAGTTTAAAAATATATCCATTTTAAATTTTCTCCCTTACTACTTACCACTTGCTATTGCTAATATGGACAAGGTGTGCAATTGCCGGAATCGATTCACCCTGTTGCATACTGGTAGGTGACATCAATGCACCTGTTGCCACAAACAATACTTCTTTTAATGCACCCTCTTGTATTCGTTTAAGAATATATGAGCATAAAACTGATGCACTACATCCGCACCCAGAACCACCTGCATGAGCATCCTGTTCCTTTAAATCAAAAATTAACTTTCCGCAATCATTATGATTAGCCGATATATCAATTGAGTCTCTTGCTAATAAATCAAGCAATAGCCTTGAGCCGACATTTCCTAAATCTCCTGTTAATATTAAGTCATAATCTTTTGGTTTAGTATTGGTATCCTTAAGATATGTCTCAATTGTATATTCAGCCGCTGGTGCCATTGCGGCGCCCATATTATTAATGTCTTTAATCCCTAAATCCTGAATTTTACCAACTGTTACTGCCTTTACATAAGGTGGTTTATCACTTTTCGAAACTATTGCACATCCAGATCCTGTAACTGTCCATTGTGAAGTAGGGGTTCTTTGTCCACCATATTCAAGTGGAAAACGGAACTGCCGTTCTGCAGAGCAAAAATGTGATGAGGTAATTGCAACTGCATTATTTACAAGGTTATTGTCAGCAAAAATAGAA
>DAMDCT010000126.1:1510-2837 GCA_032091455.1 Oscillospiraceae bacterium
AAGCAAGCCCCAAACTTTCTGCCATAGTTGAGCAGGCGCCATACATCCCATAAAAAGGAATATTCAATTCTCTCAGTCCAAAGCTTGAACCAATGCATTGATTTAATAAATCTCCCGCAAACATTAAATCAATATCCGCCGTTGAAAGCTTTGCTTTATCAAGTGCAGTATTAACTGCATCTTTTTGAAGACGGCTTTCAGCTTTCTCCCATGTTTTTTCTCCCAATGTTGTGTCTTCATGAATAATATCAAAATATTGAGCTAGTGGACCTTGCCCCTCTTTTTTTCCAACAACAGCTGCATATGCTACAATACTTGGGCATGTGTCAAGTTTAAACGTGTTTTGGGATAGCTTAATAGACATATTTTTATGCTCCTCTAATTAAAAATCTAAATCTGCGTAAGTTATTAATAGTTATTCTAAATCAAAAGTGATTTGTAACAACTATAGTTTAAATAGATATACAATTACACCATATAGGACTGACGCAAGTGTTCCATATACAATAACTGGACCTGCAATTGTGAACATTTTTGCACCAACACCTAATATAAATCCTTCTGATTTAAACTCTAGTGCAGGCGATACTACAGCATTTGCAAAACCTGTTATTGGTACAAGTGTTCCTGCTCCTGCAACTTTTGCAATATTATCATATATATTAAATCCTGTTAGTACTGCAGACATAAATACAAGTGAAACAGATGCAAGTGTTGGAGATATATCTTGGGTTATACCTACACTTTTATATAATTCAATTAAAATCTGACCCAGCACACATATTACTCCACCAATAATAAATGCCATAGGAATTGTTTTATAACTTTTTGTTTTACTGGATTCTTTTTGGGTTAATTCGTCATATTCTGCCGGAGTTAAATTATTCATAAGAAGTATCCTTTCTTTTTTATACTTTATTATCTGCAAAAGGTTGTTGTATTATACTTATCTTCATATTTTGCATATGATGAATAGGAGGATTTTTAATAAAAGTTTTGAGAATATTTTTCGTACATTTTAGATATATAAAATAATTTTCTCCTAAGTTGTACGTTTCTATGCAACCATACATATGTTTTCCGCTATTTATAGAGGGGTAAACATATGAAAGGAGGACATTTTGTGAACAATTTGATTAACCTTGTAAAATCAATATTTGTTTCAATTGTTGGATATATCTCGATAAAACTAGGAATACTTGCTCCGCTTTTAACGTTTTTGGTAGTTGCCATAACAATGGATTATATATCGGGAATGATTGCTGCATCAGTAAATGGTGAGCTTAATTCAAAGCGTGGAATGATTGGTATTCTAAAAAAGTTAGGA
>DAMDCT010000126.1:2847-4853 GCA_032091455.1 Oscillospiraceae bacterium
TATATTTTTGCTGTAATTGTTGCGTTAATTGCAGATCAGCTGCTTGCTATTATTTCATCACAATTTGGGGTTGAGATTGCTGCTATTGCGGCCTTTGGCATATTGACAACAATATGGCTAACTTTAAACGAGCTTTTATCCATTATTGAAAACTTAGGTAGAATTGGAGTTCCACTACCAAAATTTCTTAAAAAAATAATATCGCAGCTTAAAGATACTGTTGATAAAAAGGGTGAGTAAAACTTATTATTCTTTAAATCCATTATGTTAAATTCAAATTAATTTTAGAGAGGTGATTTTATGAGCAAAATAATATGCTTAGATGCAGGACACGGAGGACGTGACAGTGGCGCGGTAAACGGACTGCGATATGAAAAAAACGATACTCTTAGGCTTGCCCTTGCAGTTGAACAAGAGCTTTTATATCAAGGATTTGGTGTTATTCAAACTCGAACTTCTGATAAAGATGTTAGTCTTTATGAACGTAGTACTCTTGCCAATACTAAAAAGGCTGATTTATTTATTTCATTACACAGAAATGCGTTTACAAGTTCTTCAGCAATAGGAATTGAAAACTGGATATATAAAGGTACTAATAGTCAAACTATAAAATTTGCGCAATATATACTTGATGAAGTAGTTAAAGTTGGGGCACAAGCAAATCGAGGAATAAAAAGTGGAAACTTTCATGTAACACGTGAAACAAACATGCCTGCATGTCTTTTGGAGCTTGGCTTTATTTCAAACGTTCAAGATAACAAGCTTTTTGATGATTTAATTGAAAAATATGCAGCATCAATTGCAAAAGCAGTATGTTTATTCTATGGTATACCATACAAAATTAAAGAAACACCAGATAATAATACTGATGACACATTTTATAGAGTACAAGTAGGTGCTTTTAAAAATAAGGCAAATGCTATTGCTTTAACAAATGAGTTGAAATCAAAAGGATACTCTGTAATAATTGTATAGAATATATAAACGTATAACAGTAACCCGCTATGCAAAAGCATAGCGGGTTACTGTTATACGTTTAAAATTATTTAAGAAAGTAAAATAAGCCAAACATAATTATATTATACATCAATTTTAACAAATGTCAAGCTTATTGCTGATAACATTTGTATGATTTGACTACCATACAAACCTATACAACCAATTATATACCAAAATTCACATATGTCAATACATATGTGAATTTTATTTCTATATTTTTACTGTCCAGTTGAATTTATCTTCATTTACACCAAGTTGGATTGAAGTGAGTTCATCATATAGTCTTTGGCTTATCTCGCCTATTTTATTGTCATTGATTATAATAACATCATCTTTATATTTTAATTCTCCTACTGGAGAGATAACAGCCGCAGTTCCTGTTCCAAACATTTCTTTTAAACTGCCATTATTCGCTGCTTCTTCAACTTCTTGAATAGATAGTCTACGCTCAACTACATTTAATCCCCATGATTTTAAAAGTTCAATTGACGATTTTCTGGTTATTCCAGGTAAGATACTTCCTTGTAGTTCAGGGGTTACAATTTCATCACCTATTACAAAGAATACATTCATTGCGCCAACTTCTTCAATGTATTTACGCTCAACACCATCAAGCCATAATACTTGAGAATATCCAGTTGCGTCTTGTTGTGCTTTTAAAGAAGCCGCATAGTTACCACCAGTTTTAGCAGAACCAATACCACCACGTACTGCACGAACATAATTAGACTCTACAAAAATTTTAACGGGATTTAAGCCACTTGCATAATAAGCACCAACGGGTGAAAGTATAATTATAAATTTATAAGTAGCTGCTGGATGAACACCAAGCATTGGGTCACAGCCTATTATAAATGGTCTAATGTAAAGTGAAGTTCCTGCACTTGCTGGAATCCAATCTTTATCTACATTAACAAGTGTTTTTACTGCTTCAATAGCAAAATCAACATCAATTTGTGGAATGCACAAACGGTCATTAGAATTATTTAGACGCATAAAGTTTTCTT
>DAMDCT010000127.1:0-3487 GCA_032091455.1 Oscillospiraceae bacterium
ATATCGTCTTATTCGCCAACAACCATACTTCTAAGTTTTAGACGGTCGTTTAGTGCCATTAGTCCACCATCAAATCCAACTAAAATTGAAAATGGTCCTGTAATTAATAGACTTGCAAATGTATTTCGCAAAAATGTTAATTTTTCTTTTTCCTGTTCACTTTTTGCATTAATTGTGTTCCAAAATGGAGCTGCAACAACGCTTGAAGCCTCCTCATAAGTTAGTCCTTGTACCCTTACTAAATAGTCAAAAATATAAGTTATTACCTCTGTATCTGTTTGAAGGTTGCATTTGTAGCCAAACATTTCGATATATCTGCGGTTTGCGTCATAGCTAGAAATCTCTCCATTATGGACAACAGATAAATCAAGTAATGCAAAAGGATGAGCCCCACCCCACCATCCTGGTGTATTTGTTGGGTATCTTCCGTGTGCCGTCCAGCAGTATCCTTTGTATTCCTCTAGTTTATAAAAATCCGCAACATCCTCAGGATAACCAACTGCTTTAAATACACCCATATTTTTACCACTTGAGAAAACATAAGCACCATCTATATGTGTATTAATTTTAATAACACATTTAGCGACATACTGCTTTTCATCAAGTTGACTGTCTTTAAGCTTTGTAGGTAAAGGATTTACAAAATACCTCCATATTAAAGGCTCATTTGTAATAGCCTTGATTTTTTTCGTAGGTATTTTTGAAAGATTTATTATGTCAAAATGCTTATCTAAATATTTTTCACATTCATCTTTTGAGTTCTTATCTTCATAGAAAATATGCAATGCATATTGCTCTTTGTATTCAGGGTAAATACCGTAACCAGCAAAACCGCCACCTAGTCCATTACTACGGTCGTGCATTATTGCAATTGAATTTCTAATCACGTCGCCACTAATTCTATCACCGGATTTTGAAAATATACCAGAAATAGCACAGCCACTTGGTATTCTTACTTCTCCCTCTTTTTGCATAAAATCTCCTCCTTATAAAAATAATGGGGTCCATTAAAAATATGGATAACCATTTCTAGTTTAACCCATATCTTTAATGAACCCCATTGTCCAATGACTTAATTATACTACCTATAATCAAAAATGTCAACAATGTTTTAGAGTTTTTGAATTTTAAATATTAATTTATTGCATTTTACTGTATACAAGTTAAAAATAAAGCTTGTATTTGTTTAAATTTGCAAGTTTTAAAAATTTTTATTGCATTTTGTGAAAAAGTACTTGCAAAATTAAAAAATATAGAATATAATAATAACATCAGCAAAGGCGCTGTGGGTAGATTCCATTTATGGACATATACCTACAGTGCCTTTATTTTTTTAGCTGTAAGAAAGGGAGATAAGTAATGAGCAAGACATTTATTCCAGAGGGCTACAAATCAAATCTAAGCATATATGACACACAAACTGCAATTGGGGTATTAAAACGAAATTTTGAAGATAAGCTGTCTACAGCTTTGAATTTGAAAAGAGTATCAGCTCCGCTTTTTGTGGATGGTTCAACTGGTCTTAATGATAACCTAAACGGAACTGAGCGAGCAGTTAGCTTTGATATAATGGAAACCAAAACTAATGCTGAAGTTGTTCATTCTCTTGCAAAGTGGAAAAGAATGGCGCTGTATAAATACGAATTTGGTGTAGGTGAAGGAATCTATACTGATATGAATGCAATAAGACGTGATGAGGAAATGGATAATCTTCACTCAATTTATGTTGATCAATGGGATTGGGAAAAGGTTATTGACAGTCAAATGAGAAACACTAATTATATAAAATCAACGGTAACTGATATTGTAAATTCAATTTGTGATACTTTAGATATATTAAAAGTTAAATATCCACAAATTAAAACTGAACTTTCAAAAAGCATTAGTTTTGTAACAACTCAAGAACTTGAAGATATGTTCCCTGCTCTTACTCCAAAAGAAAGAGAAAATGCATATGTAAAAGAACACAAAACAGCATTTATTATGCAAATTGGTGATTTACTGAAATCAGGAGTAAAACATGATGGAAGAGCACCTGACTACGATGACTGGTCACTAAATGGTGATATAGTATTTTGGAGTGACGTGCAAAATTGTGCATTTGAAGTTTCTTCAATGGGTATCAGAGTTGATGAAAAGGCACTTGATAGTCAGCTTACAAAAGCAAATTGTGATGATAGAAGAAGTTTGCCTTTCCACAAAATGTTGCTAGATGGAACTCTTCCTCTTACAATGGGTGGTGGAATTGGGCAATCAAGACTTTGCATGCTACTTCTAGGAAAAGCACATATAGGCGAAGTTCAAGTTTCAATTTGGGATAACGATACAATAAAAGCATGTAAAGATGCTAACATAGAATTGTTATAATAGGAGGATTTTATATGAATAATATACCCAATATGTTCGGTAGTTTAGTTTTTGGTGACAAAGTCATGAAAGAAAAGCTACCAAAAGACATTTACAAAGCACTTAAACATACTATGGAAAACGGAACTCATTTGAAACTTGATGTTGCAAATGCAGTTGCAAATGCTATGAAAGAGTGGGCTGTAGAAAAAGGTGTTACCCACTTTACTCACTGGTTTCAACCAATGACAGGTATAACTGCTGAAAAACATGATAGCTTTATTTCACCAACTAGCGACGGAAATATTGTAATGGAGTTTTCAGGCAAAGAACTAATCAAAGGTGAACCTGATGCATCTAGTTTTCCATCTGGCGGGCTTCGTGCTACTTTTGAAGCAAGAGGATATACTGCATGGGATCCAACTTCTCCAGCGATAATACTCTTTGTATTCCAACTGCATTTTGTTCATACAGTGGTGAAGTTTTAGATAAAAAGACCCCTCTACTTCGTTCAATGGAAGTTGTTAATACTCAAGCATTAAGAATTTTAAAACTATTTGGTAGAGATGATGTAACAAGAGTTGTTACAACAGTAGGTCCTGAACAAGAATATTTTTTAATAGATAAAGCACTTTTTGATAAACGTAAAGATTTAGTTTATTGTGGAAGAACTCTTTTTGGTGCTAAACCTCCAAAAGGGCAAGAACTTGATGACCATTACTTTGGAGCATTAAAACCTCGCGTATCCGCATTCATGAGAGAACTTGACGAGGAACTATGGAAGCTTGGTATTTTAGCAAAAACAAAGCATAACGAAGTAGCACCTGCTCAACATGAATTAGCACCTATTTTTACAACTACTAATATTGCAACTGACCACAATCAGCTAACAATGGAACTTATGAAAAGAATTGCTAATAAGCATAATTTGGCATGCTTGCTTCATGAAAAACCTTTTGCCGGAGTAAACGGAAGTGGAAAGCATAATAACTGGTCTATTTCTACTAATACAGGTGTAAACCTATTAGAACCTGGACATTCTCCAGAAGATAATGCTCAATTCTTGTTATTCTTAGTTGCTGTTGTAAAAGCTGTTGATGATTATCAAGATTTGCTTAGAGTTTCAGTTTCAAGTGCAGGA
>DAMDCT010000127.1:3497-4523 GCA_032091455.1 Oscillospiraceae bacterium
GCTATTGTTTCTATGTTTTTGGGTGATGAACTTACAAGCATTTTAGAGTCAATTGAAAATGATAGTGTATATGACAAGATTGAAAAAACTAAAATGCAAATTGGTGCAAGTGTTATTCCGCATTTTACAAAAGATACAACTGATAGAAATAGAACTTCGCCTTTTGCGTTTACTGGTAACAAGTTTGAGTTTAGAATGCTTGGTTCAACCTTCTCGATTTCTGGTGCAAACATTGTCTTAAATACTGCAATCTCAGAAGTATTATGTCAGTTTGCAGACATTTTAGAAAAATCAGATGATTTCCAAACTGAACTTCAAAAACTAATTAAAAGCACAATAAGAAATCACAAACGCATTATATTTAATGGTAATAACTATTCAAACGAATGGGTTGAAGAAGCAAAACGCAGAGGACTTTTAAATTTAAAATCAACAGCCTATGCACTACCATACTATAAGTTGCCTAAGAATATCGAACTTTTTGAAAAACACAAGATATTTACAAAAGCTGAAGTTTATTCAAGATGCGAATTATTACTTGAAGGATATATTAAAATTCTTAACATTGAGGCACTAACAATGCTAGAAATGGTTAAAAAAGATATTATTCCTGCAATTGTTTCATACTCAAAAGAACTTAGTGATACTGCAAACAGCAAAAAAGCAATTTCAGAAGATATTACAACTGAAATGGAATGTGAAATCATTACAAAGCTTTCAAAACTTGGAGCTGCTATTTACAAAAATACGAATGCGCTTGATACAGCTCTTCTCAATGCTAAAAACTATGGAGAAACAGATGAATGTGCAAAATACTTTGGTGAAGAAGTATTTGTTAAAATGTGCGAATTGCGTCAAGTTGTTGATGAATCTGAAACAATTATTGCATCAAAATACTTACCATATCCAACTTATGGGGAGATATTATTTAGCGTATGAAAAAATTAAATGAAGAGTGCGGTATATCTGCAATTTACAATAGAAACGATCTTGACGTTGGCAGACTTTTATATTATTCACTATATG
>DAMDCT010000128.1:0-575 GCA_032091455.1 Oscillospiraceae bacterium
TTAGTAGTTGATGGTGGACAAATAATCATTTCTCCTGGGAAATCTCTTGTTGTTTATCTTGGTGGCTTTCTCCCTATTGCCTTAGATAGTACAATAGTCGCTTTGGGTTGGTGGGAAGAGAGAGTATGTGAATACTGCGAATGCTATTGTTAAATAGTTTATTGCTTACTTTTAAAATAATTCTTGTGAATACAATAGTCTTCATTATTTGAGCTGTAATTTAATTAGTTGCAAGCTATTCGCTGTACGTACTCATTATAGGTTAAAAAAACAGCTATACGCAAATGATATTGAAATCATAAGTGTTTAGCTGCTTTTTGTTACATTTATTTTAATACATATAGTAAAGTATGGAGTGAAAGCAAATAGGGCATTACATATTCCTACGGTAACTTTATATTATTGGTATACACAAGTTATGGCTTTTAAAGGAGCAAAATATATTAATAGAGATGTGAAACCATATTTGAAGTAGCATTTGCATTACTTGGCATATCCGCTTTTTCGCTGTTCTTAGCAATTGGCGGTTACATAGTGGACAAGCTTTCTTACGGAGAGGTGAGCGAGGATGAATA
>DAMDCT010000128.1:585-3742 GCA_032091455.1 Oscillospiraceae bacterium
CTGAATAGATACATACAAAGTATTGATGATGTTTTAATAAGGCAAATACTCACTTATCGGTATATCAATGGTTTATCATGGAATCAAGTTGCATCTAGCATTGGTAGCAATACAGAGGACAGCGTAAAGAAAGCTTGTTATAGATATTTGGATAAAAATTAAGGTTGTCCTATATGTCCATTTTAGGTGTGCTAAACTTGAATTGTAAAAATATATAGGCGGTGAGAACAATGTAGCAGGCACACAATCAATTGAATAAATAGAGAAGAAAGCCTATGCGGTTCATACTGCATAAGGCTTTCGTTAATTTTGAGGGGAGTTATATTATAGAAATTAAATTAAACCATATCTACAACATGGATTGTATTGTGGGTATGCAGCAAATGAAAGACAAAAGCGTGGACATGATCCTATGTGACTTACCATATGGCATTACAGATTGCCGTTGGGACAGCTCAATACCATTCGACCTACTTTGGAAAGAATATGAGCGGGTAATATAAGATAACGGCGCAATCGTACTAACATCAAGTCAACCATTCACAACTAATTTAATCAACAGCAATAAAAAGATATTCAAGTATTGTCGGTACTGGATTAAAAATCAACTAACAGGAGAACGGGGAAAAGGGTAGACAAAAGAACTCCCTCGCGCACGTGAGGAAAAAATGGAAATTTAATGAGTGAGAGGAGGGAACATTATGAATGCTATTTATTTGGAGCAAAATACTTCAATAGCAGCAGCCATGAATACAGCTGTTCCTTCTCCATTTTTGTCTATGTTTTTGGTAAAACGCTCATCTCCAATATACATCATCCCAAGACCCGATAAAATTTCATTTGTGCAGTTGAAAAAACTATTCGAAATATAAGCCTGCCACTTTTTCACCAATTCCTGTGCTTCAATGCTGTCAGGGAGCAACTCTTTGCATTTGCCAAACTCCTTGAGAATAGTGGATCCTTCAGCGTTTATACTCTCCCACTTTTTATCATCGTATCTTGCAGTTTTTTGCTCACTTTCAGTATAGGCATTAGTGTGTCCCCATCGTTCCTTTACTTCGGTGGCATATTGTTTTTTGGCTTTTTCAATCTCTAACATGTCAAATTGTTTAAAGCTCATATCGGTATCTCCTTTTATTGTATTATCAACAAGTTTAATTAAACCGTCAAGTCGGGTTCGCTTTTTAATTAGCAGTTCTTTCTGCTTAGAAAGTGCCTCGTTTTTATTATAGCTTGGATTTGTCATAATCTCTTTAATATCAGTAAGAGGAAAATCTAACTCACGAAAGAACAAAATCTGTTGTAATTTTACCAAGTCATCATTACTGTAAATTCGATATCCAGAATCAGTAATCACACTTGGTGGCAATAGCTTTATTTCATCATAGTAATGTAATGTTCTTACAGTGATTCCACAAAGTTTTGCAACTTCATTAATCTTCAATTCCAAAAGTCCTCCAATTCTTTCATGATTTCGGCAGTCGGCATGATAGTAGTTTCATAAATACTTTTGCCAGTCTTTTTCAAATAATACTGTATCATGGCATAGCCACATGCATAACCTGCGCAATATGGTACACCAATTGGCACACTGCCTTTTAGTGCCATAATTTCATCACCATAAAGATAAGACGATATAGCATTAAAATCATTTTCATAAAGATGCTCTTTTATTCTAGGTTTAATAATGTTTTGCAAGGTTTTCTCAGAAGTATTTTTCACCCACATACCAATCTTATCTTCACCAAACATCATTGCTGCATAGCTTTCAGCAATACCTTCAGACACTATCATATCAGCCAATGTAATGCTTGAACTCCATTGCATAAATTGCCAACGCACGTTGTGGTTGGTTTCATGTGCTAAAGCAATTGGTAGCATTTTCAAGGACATTTCATTTGGAATTATTGTACCTATAATGTAACCAGGAATACCACCATCACCGCAATAATCGCCTGTCATTTTTGACATAGGGTTTTGAGGGTCATTTAAAAGAACAGTAAAAACATAATCCTTTGTGGGAAGGGTAATTCCGTGGTTCTCAAAGCCCTGTAACGTTTTCCTAATGCTTCTTTCACACGCATTCCAGAAAAAATCATTTCGGAGCATTTCAATTTCACTCAAACGTTCGGACGTAATTTGGGACGGATGGTAGCCACCGCCCATGTTGCTTGCTAACACGATGTCATATCCACCCTCGGTTTCGGCTTTGAGTGGCACTCCGATACACTGCCACTTGAATTCGAAAGGCTTCATCAACTCATAACGGTAAATATAGTCCTTTTCTTCATTTGTTGCATAAATCATTTTAGAGTAAATATCATCAGAGCGTATTGTCGTAATATTCATGTAAAAAACCTCTTTTCTGTATTGTTTGGTTAACCACATCTATTATATTACACTATTACGTTACGTTATAGTCAAGAGAAAAATAAAATTTATTTTTATTGCACTTTTGCAAGAATACTCTGGACGATTTTGGGGACGTAGACAAAGCAAGAGTCGTTGCATCTAAACGAAGATACAACGGCCCAATTTTGTGATAAGTAAGATTTTATTGGGTGGAACTATTTTTCAAAATGCCGTGCAATGCTCATTAGATTGGGCGAAAGTGGCTATAAACTATATTCCACATCATAGCGGTCGTCAATAAGAATGTACTCATTTTGAAATTCAATACACTTTATCAAAGTAGTTTTGTTGTCCTCAACCATTAAGTTGATTGGGTACTCATCATTCCCGCGACTTTCTATAACATTTTCATAACGCCTAATTAATGCATAATTATTCCGAATATAATCCTCGCTGAAAATCAAGCAAATATATTTAATGTCGCAAAGGTAATCAGCAGTGAACTCTGTTTTATAATCAAATGGGGTATAACATCCTTCAATAATTAAGTTTTGCTTGTTCTCAATAGCGGTCTTTATCATTTCTTTTACAATGTTCCACAAGTAGGGTGTCAATTCGCTATTGTCCTCAGGCGTTAAAGCTGTTTGCCCGCTACGGATTAACCCCATTTTTAAATGGTCTATTGATAAATAAGGAAACTTATATTTCTCAAGTAGCTTTTGTGCAAGCAGTGTTTTCCCCGTATGTGTTGCACCAGTGATTAAAATAACCATAAAATCTCCTTACGAACATAATATAAATTTGC
>DAMDCT010000128.1:3752-4121 GCA_032091455.1 Oscillospiraceae bacterium
GCTCCCCAAGCGTTATTTACATCAACTACCGTTTGGCAAGTATTTTCCACGGTAGCATTTTTATCATTATACCACAATTTTCCTAAAAACAACACCGAAGGGAGGTGGAAATATTGAAAACTAATTTTATTATTAAGCAATCAGCAGTGCCACAAATGCTCGACCTATATATCTATGATGATGTTGAAGCAGATGGGTATGACTGGTGGAGTGGCAAAATTATTGAAAGCGATACCCCTGCAAAACACATAAAAGATGAGTTAGAAAAAGCGGGGGACATTCAGCAATTAAACATTTGCATAAATTCTTATGGTGGAAGTGTTAAGGAAGGACTTGGAATCTATAACCTTCTAAAACGCCAAACAGCAC
>DAMDCT010000129.1:0-633 GCA_032091455.1 Oscillospiraceae bacterium
TTATAAAAGCTTTGATTTATGCGGTTTTATAAAAATTTAATAATCGCCATTTAAAATGAAATTAGTATAAGACATTTAAAAAGCTGGCCTTTCGACCAGCTTTCCTATATTATTTCAACAGTTCTAAACTATATCCACTCTGCCTAAAGTTATCAATTAAGTCACCCATCATCTCTGCATTGTCTTTTGATACTGCATGAAGAAGATATATTGCACCATTATGAGCCGCCTTTGTCACTCTAGGAAATGCTTTTTCTACACCCATTTGATTTTTTGTATCAAAATCAAGATATGCATAGCTCCATAATACAGTTTTATATCCTAACTTTTGTGCTATAACCAATGTTCGTGTAGAAAACTCGCCCATTGGAGGTCTAAACAATGTCATTGTATAATTATAATTTTCGACCATATAATTGTGAAGTCCACTAATTTCATTTATTGCGTCCTCACTTGATAATGTTGGCATAGATTTATGCTTGACACTATGATTGCCGACTACATGTCCCTCGTCAATCATACGCCTAATAAGTTCAGGATTTTTCTTAACATAATCCATAGTTACAAAAAATACTGCTTTACAGTCTTTTTCTTTCAACGCATCTAGTATTTTTGATGTATATCCATTTTCAT
>DAMDCT010000129.1:643-2742 GCA_032091455.1 Oscillospiraceae bacterium
CAACCCTTTTTACTATTCTCGTATTGGTCAAGGTCTGCTATATTAATTCCATTGACATCTATAGGAGTTGCAATTGTAGGTGTATCTTGAATACTTGAAGTTTCTTCACTTGATATAGGCATACTAGATTGTCCACTTGAAACAGGTTCTTTTATTTGAGAATTGCTAGATACTTGGTTACTTGAAGTTTTATTCTTATTTTTATCTTTATTACAACCACTAAAAGCAAATATCATTACAGCAATAAGTAATATTGAAATTATTTTTCTCACTATTATGACCATCCCTTTCAAACTATCGCTCTCTTTTCTTTATTGCCTTAATAGTATGTCTTGATCAATTAAGAAATATAACTACTATAATTTTTTTGACATAGTGTCTAGCAATTTTCCTGTTTTATCATAAGAATGTTGCCAGTAGAAAATCCCTGCACAGCCAGTTTCATTTATGTATTCACATTTTGCACCAATTGATTGCTCATCATCATATGAAATAAACCTACTTCCATTAAATAAGTATGGGGCTTGTGCTTGTTCATCATAGTAACGAGTAAATCCATTTTTATTAATATAATTCTCAACCATTTCAGTATAGTCAGGTCCATAACTTCCGATTGATCCACTACCATCTGTAAGTTGTAGTAAACCATTATTTGCATTTTTAACGCCATTCCATTCTCTTGAATAAAATGCTGCACCTATACATAGCTTTTCAAGTGGCACGCCTGCTTCGTTGTATATTTTTACAGCCGCATCACAGCTTGTCCTAAATATATCACCGTTTGTTGTATATAGGTTTGTATGATGTCCAGTTAAGCCATGAAATCCACATCTTAAATCGTATGTCATTAAGAATACATAATCAAGATATTTTTGAACTTCTGCCATATTTGTAAAATCAACATAATACTGATCTCCACCTGCGGCAATAGTCAAAAGATAGTGACTGCCATCAATATTATCAAGTGCTGTTCTAATCTCTTTCATCAAAAGAGTGAAATTCTCTCTATCTGCTTCATCGCACTTAATTGAATTACATTGACAAGTCGGAAATTCCCAATCATAGTCAATACCGTCAAGTTTAAACTGTTTAACAATGCGTGCACATTCGCTAGCGATTTTCTTTCTGCTTTGCTCAGTTTTTGCACCATCACTAAAAGAATCTCTATGGGCACTTCCAATTGAAAGTAAAATTTTTAAATCAGGATTATATCCTTTTAATGTGTCAACCTCATTAAGCAAAGTTAATCCATCTGTACAAATTGTTTGGTCAGTCATTAACTTTCCAAATGCAATATTAATATGTGTTAGCTTTTTTGCATCTTCACAGCTTATTGTTATCTCGCCCTCTTGTAGCGCATATCCTAAAATCACCTTGTTCATTTTGTCCTTATCCCCTTTTATTATATTTGTCATATTTATAGAAAATATTTACGACAAAATTATATCACTTTCGACAATCAATGTCTATGAAAAACCCACAGGAAATTTTCCTGTGGGTTCATTAGTTTAAGCTCTACACACTTTATTCCTCAGCTCGTTAACAAAATCATTTTTGTTTTCAGGAGATAGTTGAACTTTATATAGCTTACCATCTATAGTACATATCACTTCAAAAGTATCTTTAGATAATGACGCATTAATTATATCATAGTTTCTCTCAATATCACTATCAATTAAAGCTATTTCAGAAAAATCTATTTCCAAATAAGCAATCCCCTTTTTAACAACTAATGCATTATCGGTAATCTTATAGTTAGTAAATAAAAGTTCTGCAAATGTATATAAAAAACATGCCACAAAAAGAACACTATTAATTACCCCTGGAATTGTATGTCCAAAACACCATATAAGAATGCCTAAAATTGCACATATTAAAAATGAAATAAGCTTAATAAAAAAAGACTTATCAATTTTAGATTTATATAGCAATATGATCACCACTTTAATTATTTTTCAAGTGTATTTTTTTCAATAATAAACTTAGGTCTTGCTTTTGCTTCGAAATATATTTTACCAATATACTCTCCAATTACACCAAGGCTTAACAGCTGAATACCGCCAAGTAACCATATAGAGCAGATAAGGGATGTCCACCCT
>DAMDCT010000129.1:2786-4054 GCA_032091455.1 Oscillospiraceae bacterium
GTGTAAAAGAAAAACTTTGAAATTAGTGAATATATAAGAGCAATAATACTTATAATGAATATAATAAATCCAAAGGTTGTTATCAATCTTATTGGTTTAACACTAAATGAAGTTATCCCATCAAATGCAAATGCCAACATTTTTTTTAGTGGATATTTTGATTCTCCTGCAAAGCGTTCGCCACGCTCGTACTCAACTATTGAATAACGATAACCAATTAATGGCACTATCCCACGCAAAAATAGATTTACCTCTTTAAACTCTGATAACCCATCTAATGCACGTTTACTCATTAAACGATAATCAGCATGATTGTACACAATATCAACACCAAGAGATTTCATAACCTTATAATATCCCTGTGCGGTTGTGCGTTTAAAAAAAGTATCTTTTTTTCGCGAACTGCGAACACCATAGACAATATCACTACCACCAATATAATCATCCACCATTTTATCAATTGCATTTATATCATCTTGTAAATCAGCATCTATTGAAATTGCCATATCACAATATTCTTTTGCTGTCATAAGTCCTGCTAGTAATGCATTTTGATGTCCTTTATTTCTAGAAAGTTTCAAGCCTTCAAGCATTTCATTTTGTTCGCTTAAAGATTTTATTATTGACCAAGTTTTATCCTTAGAGCCGTCATCCACCATTAAAATTTTACTTGACTTATCAATTTTTTCATTTAATACAAGTGCTTCTAGTTTTGCTTTTATACGAGTTGAAGTTTCAGTTAAAACCTCTTCTTCATTATAGCAAGGAATAACTATATATAATATATCAGCCATAAAATCTTCCTCTCAGTGTTTATTTACCACAATCATACCATAATTTGTATAGTTATACAACCATTTTAAATTATAATTATATATATAATAACCAAATTAATCTTTTAGTTATACACTTATTAAAAGTTTGCATGTGATTACCTTTCATGATATGATATAATTAAAAAATATTTTTACAATTCATTTATTAGGGGTGTATATATATGTATAGATTTAACGATGATTACAGTGAAGGGACACATGAGAAAATATTAAAAAAGTTAATTGATTCGAATATGGAACAAGAAGAAGGTTATGGTCTTGATTCACATACACTCAATGCAATTTCAAAAATAAAAGAGATTACAAGTAATCCAAATATTGATGTTCATTTAATTTCTGGTGGTACTCAAACTAATCTAATTGCAATCAGTTCATTTTTAAAACCACATGAAGCTTGCATTGCTGCTAATACTGGGCATATTTCGACCCATG
>DAMDCT010000130.1:0-3941 GCA_032091455.1 Oscillospiraceae bacterium
TTTAGCTCTTTCAAATCTCGACCTTTTCCAACTGGCATAAGTATTTTAATATTTGGTTGGTCTAGTAAAGTTTGTCCCTCTCTACGTATTGCTTCATCTAAGAAATCAATAAGTTGTTGAGAACAAATCCATATTGCACTTTCAAACTTTCTACAAGATTTTTCAATGTTTGCAAGCCTTGAAACTGTTGCAGGAAGACGCTTATCAATAACGTTATGTGCTTCATCAACTACTAAAATAGCTCGCTCATGTCGGTTCCTATAAAGATAATTCTCACAATAGTTAAGCACTGTATGATAAAGTGTAGTCTTTACATTGTTTGAGTTACCGTTGACAGCTGTTACATCAAATACAACAAAATCCTTTGTAGTGTTTACTGTAGAATAACCGTTCCAAATGAAGCTGTCAGAACCTATTGCAATGTTACGAAGTAAAATACTTAATTCCTTGTAGTAATTTGTTTCACTTCTCTTTAACTCTTTTTCGTTTTCCTTTGCTTTTTCTTGAGTGACTTTATATAAGTCCTCCATGATAGGAAATTGGTTAGCTTTAAGTTTATCAACATCAGTAGTCCAAGTAATGTTTTTAGAATTGTATGTTAATTCAATACATTCTTTTAACACAGCAGTTAATACAGGCGTTAAATCTAAATAAAGTTTGAAGAAAACTTCAAGGTTATTAATTTGTTTTGCAAGATGACTAAGGCATTCCTTAGCTTCATCTTCTGTTTCATCTCGAATATATATGTGAAATGGATTGATACGTCCACCAGTTCCACCAACAACATCAATCCAGTCACCACCTAGCTTTTCACACATTTCTTTATACTCACCATGTGGGTCGATTAAAATTATTTTTGTTCCCAATTCCCATTCATTAAGTATTAAATGTTTTAATGCCGTGGATTTTCCTGCACCTGAAACACCCATTAAAACTATACTTGAATTATTTCTATCTCTACCACGTTTCCATGTATCTACAATGATAGGACCGCCTGAACTGTCTTTGCCATAATAAGCACCTTCACCATCATTGTATCCTGAAAACGCAAAAGGGAAACCCCCAAACAAGCTACTAATCGGCATTATTTGGTTGCTTACATCTGAAATGATTTGACTAGGTATATTGCAAGGTGAAACAGCTTTTAAAACATCTTTTTGCATAAACGGAAGTGTTGACGCATTGAATTGTTTACCACCAAACTTGTTTTTTGTGGCTTTAGCTTTTTTTCGAGCATCCGCTCTATCACTACCAACTGCAAGCGTGTTAATACTTACATAGCCAATACTTTCATTGTTGTTAGCAATCTTATCGATTAACCTTGTACCATCTTTAACCTTTTTCACTGCCCTTACTTGTTCAACTGGATCAGCCGACACTGTACCCTCTGCAATAAGATTATTACTAGATACTGTATTACCAATTGCTTTTAATATTTCATCAACATTTTGTTCAGGTGTAAAAGTAATTGAAGTTATTGTATTATTTAAGTTGCAAACTTCTGTTAACCATTCGCATTTTGCCTTTGAAGGAAAACGAGTTATCGACATTCCTACACACTCAACCTCGCCATATGAGAATGCATCTTTTTCAAACTTAATTGCAAGTGGAGCAAGTGAATTAATAAGCGTGTTGTTCCAATTATCTTGTGGTTTTAATTTATCCATGAGTTTTTTCCTCCATGAATGTACAATTTGGAGTAACATCAAAAATTGTATTTGGCGAGTATATTGGATTATAGAATAAACTCAACATATTAATAATTTCAGTTTCAGTACATATACTTGCAGTTACTCCTGTATTATTAAGTGCATTCTTAAACTCATTTGTTTTTGAGAATAAATCATCATCCGCAAAGTCTTTTTTATTCATCCATATTGATATAAAAGTTTGTCTTTCAAGCACACTTTCAGAAGTGGACATCTTATCAAAATATTTAATCATTTTAGTAAGATTATCACGTTTTTTAGAATTTGTAGTCATGCTCTTAACTCTTTCATAGTAGTCGATTATAACCTTTACATCTGTTGGACGAGATAAAAATGTAATCTTAAACGGTACACAAATAGGGGATATTTCTGCTGTCATCCTTTCAACTAAACGTTGTTTTTCGTCATCTGTCATTAATGCAGTAGAAATAGGCTGTACCTTTAAAAACTGAAACATATAATTGTCTTTGGTATATAAAAAGCTCCCTCGCACATCTGCAAGGTTAATGTATTCATTTGTTGTTTGTATTGGTACTTTGCTCTTATTAAACACTATACCCACTCCTTAAGCCGTTTGTATTGGTAGAATTTTTGGTTTTTTAAAAAAGCAACTATTAACTGTATATAGATATATACCGACAAATTCAAGCTGTCTTTTACTAATAAATAATGAGAAACAACTGCTGTAACTAAGCCAACACATACAGTTAATATTAATATTGCTTTTATATCATGCAAAAAGCATATGCCGATAACAAATCCAACTATTAAAGATAGTATAATTGCAATTACTATTGTTTTAACTTCCTTTTTACCAAACCCATTACCAAATATATTATCTTTATTTATTCTCGTTGGTATGAACAATTCCAAGCGAATTCCTCCCTTTATGTAAAGTAGCTAGTTATTATGTTGTTAAAGCCTGCACCTGCACCCACGATTATTGAAATAATAAGTGCAATTAAAACATACCTAATTTTTAGCTTGTACGAACCCTTATCCTCTGCCATGCTCATTTGAAATGCAAGCATTGCAATTCTAAAGGAAGAGCCGACAATGAATAATCCTGCTAATGCTAAGACTAGCATATCTAAAGTATCTATTGATAAAACCTCCTACTTTTTCAGAAATCCTGCAACACTTTTTACTCCTCTTCCTAATGAAGATAATTTACTACCTCCACCACTTGCACCTGATGTTAAGAACATTTCACTCAAGTCACTTGTAACTTTTAAGCTGTAGGATAGTATAGCAATTGCAAGCATTACACTAACGTATGAATCAGTTGTATTTTTAATCGCAAATATTGGAATAATTGAAAGTTGCACTAAAAACATTTGAATTAGTATAGTTGCAGAAGTTTGATATATTTTTTTTATAACAACAGAATAGATACCGTTATCATTATCAATTAACCCAACAACAGTAAACGGAATTGTTATTCTTAATACATATAGCCTTACTCCATTCATTAAGAAATGAATATAGATTATACAGAGGAAAACAAAATAAACAATCATAAATACATTAAGCAATGTACCGTTGGCTTTTATGTCAAATGTTTTAGCATTAAATAATTTCATAATCTTTTGTCCTAAATCTGATACAATTACACTCATCCAACCATAAGCCACTGTAAATGTAAGTGATACTACAATTCCTCTTGTATATCCCTTTAAGTATTCAATTGGATTGACGGTCGAGTCACCATCTTGTTGTAAAATATAAATATTAAAAAGTTTATGTAGTAGCTTAAATGTCAAAAGACCGCCTGAAAACGAAAAAATTGCTATTTCAATTTGTCTAATAACATTAGTATCTAATCCAATCATATTTTCAATGAAGAATACACTTTCAAAAGCATTAATAAAAAAGCCTGTATTTACAAATTCAATAAGAGGTTGGGCACATGACTTCATAATCCAACCTACAATCATGTCTAACATGGATACAACTCCTTTTTATTTAAAGTATCCTGCAATCAGAGTAACTACTGCACTTGAGCCAAAAATCCATGCAAGCACTACTAAAACTGTTTGTTTGTTTTTGCCCCACTTATCTTTATCATGTTGCTCAGTACTCATACCTTGTCTTAATGCATAAATACCAAACAATATTCCACACACAACTGGTGAAATTATTAATAATGCAACACCGCCATCAGTTAGCATTTTCATTAATCCTTTAAAAATAGAGGACTCTGTTATGGCATTGCTTTCAGCAAAAACAGAC
>DAMDCT010000131.1:0-500 GCA_032091455.1 Oscillospiraceae bacterium
CGAGCCATTACTTATAAATCCTTATATTTAATTGTAAGAGCAAATTGATTGGTTTCCCAATCATTTTCTTTGTAGTAAGATACAGATTCAATTATAGATTTTAGCAAAGCATTTTTCGAATTACTATCAGCTTGTTTATAACATTCAAAGACATTTTTCACTTCAGTCGTAATTACCATTTGGTTTTTTTTATAAATGTCAACCTTTGATTTAATAGAATTGATAGTATTGTTTAATAATTTTATCTTTTCATCAAGTAACTTATTTCTGTCTAAAAACACATCAATGGTGTAAATATTAAGCTCAAGTAAGTCATGCAATTTATTTTTTTGAACAATTACTTGTGCTAGTTCTTTTTTTACTTGTTGTAATGCATCTTGCAGTTCTAATGAATTGTTTGCAACATTATTACTTTCTCTTATTTTTATATTGCATAATTCTTGCTTAATTGCATCAAGAAATGCCTTTTCGACTAAATTGAACATTGTAGATTTAATGCA
>DAMDCT010000131.1:510-1290 GCA_032091455.1 Oscillospiraceae bacterium
TAAGTAGGAATGACTGTTGCCCGTTTTTCCCTTGCGATATTGCATCTTATTACCGCAATTTGCACACAAAATAAGTCCAGCAAGATTGTTAGTGAGTGTATCATTCTTACATGAAGGATGACTTTTTTGTTTCATAATGTTTTGTGCGCTAAAGAATAATTTTTCATCAATAATGGCAGGATGTATCCCATTTGTTATTGTCCATTTTTCTTTATTATTATATATTATGTATGATTTAGCTCCGTTAATAGTATTGATTTTTTTATGCTGTTTCTGATTCCACACAATTTTCCCAATATAGACTTCACTTTTAAGTATTCTCATTATGGTTGAGCGGTTAAAAGAAAGTCCTCTATGAGGTGAAGCACCCATAGAATTAATATAGTCGGCAATAGATTGACAACCACAATGCTGGTTTACATACATATCAAACATTATTTTTACAAACTTTGCTTCCTCTTCAACAATACATAGTGATGGTAGTTTGCCAATTCTGCATTTTTTATAACCATATGGCGCATTTGCAATATAGCCACCATCCTTAATTGTTTTATGTAATCCTTGTTGCATACGTCTTTTAATGGTTTTAAGTTCACGTCTTGCAAAAAATGTTTGAAACTCAGTGTATTCTTCATCCATTTCGTTGTTTAAGTCGTATATCTTTCTAGGTGTAATTATTTTAGTGTTAGAATTTTTAAATGTTTCAAGGATAATTCCTTGCTGGCTCATAGCACCACGCCCAAGACGATCTATATCCATGCATAAAACGGCATCATACTC
>DAMDCT010000131.1:1300-1869 GCA_032091455.1 Oscillospiraceae bacterium
GAATAAAGATTTTCGCCACTTACAACCTCTTTGAAAATATCAGTAACAAAAAGATTGTTGTTAGTTGCGAACTCAATTAAAGTTTCTTTGTGTTTTTTTAAAGTATCTTCCAATGTGTCTGTTAATTCCTCAGCACGAGATTTACGCAGATATATAGCAGTCTTCAAGCTGTCACTTCCATAAAAAAGAATATAATCTATATAAAATTATATTCATGGATAGCTTGTATAGAACAAGTGGCTATGGTCACATGTTGTTATATTTAATCACTTATCAACTTTTTCAAAAAATTTTTTTTCATGCTTACATCTTTTCTTAAATCTAGCGATGACAATAAATATTGTTACGACAGATAAGCATATTACAAAAGTAAGTTGGTATTGTGTCATTATGTCACTTCCTATGGAATATAAATTTGTTTAATAATCCCAAATCATTATTGCCGATTAAGTATATCACTTTTATAAATATATATCAACATATATCACAAAATAATTATTGTGAAAATTAAATTTTTGTTTAATCTTACACATGGACAGATAGTATTGCTAGAAATATCTTTCATTATA
>DAMDCT010000131.1:1879-3545 GCA_032091455.1 Oscillospiraceae bacterium
GGCATAAAAATTGATAAAGGGGTTGTAAAAATGTCTGTATCAATTAAAAATATAGTGAAAGCTGACGATAGTAAATGTGTCATAAAATTTGAAGATGTTGATGAAATTAGAATTAACGAGTTAAGCAATAATGGACCAATAGTTGGTGTTATCCACTGTAAAAACACATGTAGGCAAAACAAAGATAATACATACGCAGATATAGAGAGAATATTAAGAATAAAGGTGACTCAAACTTTAAAGTAAGAGCCACCTTTATAAATATTATTTATTAAATTTTAAGAAATAATTTTAAGTCTTTTTAATAAATTGAGTGTGACATTTAGGACAGTTAATATTGATTTTCCCTCTATTTCTTGGAACGCGTAATCTCATTGAGCAGTTTGGACATTTATAGTAACGATGTGTTTTAGAATCTTTTAATAAGCGGACTTTACTTTCAATCCAATACTGTATTGGGCTCCACGTTTTCATAAAACGAACATTTTCCCGATACCTTTTAGCAGTGTTTCTTGAAAATATCCTTAAAAGACATAATACAACAATGCCAGTAGAAAGTATTGATAGTGCATAACTATGTGTTCCTCGAGCAATTAGTGAAACTATTATACTTAAAATAAACATTGCAAACGTAAGATTATCAGTACCATATCTTCCTATCATCATTTTTCTAAACCAGTTCATAAAAATTCTCCTTTTTGATTTGAAGTATTACCTTAATCATATCATATAAAAATGAATTTTTAATGAAAGAATATCAATTAATATGTACATTATGGAAATATATATTTACAAACCAATAAATAATGTAAGGATAGAGGATAGAAAAAACAGCTGCCTATGAACCGACCCCAACAGGTTATACCAAAAATATAACTTGCTGGGGTCACATCATTATCGTAACTGCTTTTTAATAAAATCTTTGGGCAATGCTTTATCCATTATGTTTAATTTAATCCATTGTTTTTGTTTATCGCTTAATTGTCCAGCACACTGATGGGCATGAAATGTACATACGAATAAATGGTCATTAGGGAAAATAAATGGCAATAAAGCTTTACGCATAGCAAACGGTGTGTACCCTGCAAGTGAGATAATACATCCGTCAAAGAGCTGCAAGTGTTTATCTTTAAAAATCTCATCAAAGAATTTATCATATTTAGTTAGCTCTTTAGTAAGCCTAAAAGATATTAATAAAGCTATAATTTCAATC
Organism: Oscillospiraceae bacterium; assembly: GCA_032091455.1. Lineage (GTDB taxonomy): Bacteria > Bacillota > Clostridia > Oscillospirales > Ruminococcaceae > Paludihabitans. The sequence goes on from DAMDCT010000131.1 coordinate 3,093, forward strand.
ACCTCAAAAGTTAAGATAATAGTTATCAATTAAGGTTATTATAATAAACTAATCGATAAAAAACAAGGTTTAAATAAACTAATTTAATTTTTATTGTATTTTTTTAAATCTGTATGCCTGATTACCATTTCGTATAATTGAAGAACCTCTACTGTTGCACAAAATTTATCTGCGCATCCTACAATAAATGACTCTTTATATTTTGGAAGTATAATAGTGATAGGCCACATATGTTTTATAATTATGTCTTTTTCCATTTCAGTTAGAGTAAAAAGAGCTGATGCATTTTTTAGTGCGGCAATCGGATGAGTTAAGCCATGTAATCCTATATGGCTATCTTTTTCCCGCCAATTATATAAAAAAATGTCATGTAAAAGTCCTCCACGAGCAGCCGCTACATAGTCTAAATTATAGTATCGACAGATTTTATAGCTAATATATGATACAAAGATA
>DAMDCT010000131.1:3555-3903 GCA_032091455.1 Oscillospiraceae bacterium
ATGGTCAAGACAATTTGTTCCCCTATGTGCAGGAATTTTAACCATACTTCGAACTGATGGAATTAATATTAAATCGCCTATGCATTTTTCAAATACATCTGATTTTTGTATTTTAATCATATTTATCTTACTCCTATTTTCAATATCTATATGTAAATATGATTTCACACTTAATATTTAATTATTCTTGTTTTGTTCAAACTCTATGGTGTTAATTTGTAAAATTATTGATAGTTAAAACAGTATAGTAATATTTAAATTCAGCCAAAACAATTTAAAGTATAGCAAAATCGTGGATTTTGTGGTACAATAATTATTATTCTAAAAAAATATTTCTTCTATCTTGTT
>DAMDCT010000132.1:0-991 GCA_032091455.1 Oscillospiraceae bacterium
TTATTATATACTAAAAGTTGGCATTCATCAAATCCACTTACAATTTCATTGTTTTTTTGTTTGCAATGATTTAGCTTTGTTTCTTGTTCTTCAGCAGTAATCTCATGATTATCTACATTTTGATCACGCTTGGGAACTTTAATTTTTTGTGGTCTGTTCTCTAATTTCTTTTGGTTTATGTAATCGCCAATTATTTTGTCAACATCAAGTCTATGCGCATGCGTGCTATAATATTCAATCAAAATATCTTTTGCACAAAAAACTGGTGTTGCACCATCACGCAAATATTTTATCACTCCAAAATATTGCGAATCAAAAATACTATATGGGGGAAGACAAAATACATCCTTGCCTTGTTCAATAGCGTGCTCTACTGTAATAAGCGAGCCGCTTCTCTCAGGTGCATGAGTTACTAGAACACCTAGGCTTAATCCTGCCAAAATCCTATTTCTGATTGGGAAAATCTTGCTAGTTACGCCTTCACCTGGTGGTAACTCACTAATAAGTGCGCCATTTTCTAAGATTTGTTGCTTCAATTCTTTATTCTCTGCTGGATAGTTTATATCTAATCCACATCCAAGCACAGCAATTGTCCTACCTTTTGCTTTAAGTGCACCTTTGTGCGCGCAAGTATCAATACCGACTGCGCATCCACTTACTATTAATGCTCCTGCTTGTGCCAAATGAAAGGCAAGATATTCTGTTGCGTAGCTGGTATAATCAGATGCTTTTCTGGTTCCTACAATAGTAATTGCAACTTCATCATCAATTCCATAAATATCACCTTTTTTATATATTACAATTGGTGGTCCATAAATGAGTTTTAATCTATTTGGATATAACTCATCTCCAAAAGTTACAATATCAATATTCAGCTTTTCGCAGTCATTAATTACTTTTTTTGCTCTCACAAGGCTAACTGCTTTAACATTTTTTATATCTTTTTCAGATAAGAAGGCAAGCTCTAACATTTCTTCTTTAGTAAGATTAT
>DAMDCT010000132.1:1060-3051 GCA_032091455.1 Oscillospiraceae bacterium
CCGGAGATTCATATCGCATTAGAATTTCATTAGGTTTATCACTTCCATAGTCAAATATAAGTGATAGCCATACCCAGTACAATTTTTCTTCCATACTAGCGCCTCCATAATATTTTGTCAGTGATTATTTTGAAATTGCAAGATTAAAAAGTTGTTATTTCACCATTTCCCACATTAAAATGCATGCGGCCATGCTCGCATTTAATGATTCAACATTTCCATTCATCTTAATAGTTACTTTATTAGTGCATTTATCGCTTAAACTAGCAGAAAGCCCATTGCCTTCATTTCCAATTAGTAATACACAAGGATTTTCAAACCCCACATTTGATAAATCAACTATATTATTATCATCCTCATTGTCAACTACGCTTGCATATGTTTTTACTCCGTTTTCAGTTAATGATTTAATTGTTTTAAATTCATCATCAACTATCAACGTTTTCATACGAAAGACTGATCCCATACTACCTCTAATCACCTTAGAGTTAAAAATATCACATGTTTTCTTTGTAAGAATAACACCATCGATTCCAACTGCCTCTGCGGTTCTAATAATAGTACCGACATTTCCTGCATCCTGCAAATTAACTAGCATGATATATTTTCCCCTTAAATACATTGTATCAAGAGTTATCGATTTGTCAAGTTTGCCACAAATTGCAAATATGCCTTGTGGTGATTTTGTTTGAGAAAGTTTTTCCTCAATTTCAGGCGTTATAACGAAACATTTTGCTGTTTGAAAAAGTTTTTCTAACTCTTGCGACTTTTTTTCTATCAAAGTCGTAGTTACAAAAACCATTTCAATATTTACTCCATTGTTATTTGCTTCATTTACAAGTTTAACACCTTCAATTACAAATAGGCCTTGTTCATCTCTATAACTTTTAGATGAACTAAGTTTAATATATTTTTTTATAAATTTATTATCCTTTGATGTAATCTGATCGATTTATAACACCCTCCTTGTATATATTTTGTTGATTACTCCAGTATATACTAAAATACGCCCGAGTCCAAAGACGCGGGCGTTATTTGCATTATTTAACTGCTGCTTTTGCCTTTTCACAAAGTGCTGTAAAAGCACTAGCGTCATTGATAGCAATCTCAGAAAGCATTTTACGGTTTAGTGTAATGCCAGATTTGTTAAGACCATTCATAAATGTTGAATAGTTCATACCATTCATTTTACATCCAGCTGAAATTCTTGTAATCCATAGTCTTCTAAAATCACGTTTCTTTTGCTTACGTCCAACATAAGCATATTGACCTGATTTCATTACAGCTTCTTTAGCTGTTTTAAATAACTTGCTTTTTCCACCCCAGTATCCCTTAGCAAGTTTTAATACTTTATTTCTTCTCTTACGAGTAGCCATTGCCCCTTTAACACGAGCCATAATCTATACCTCCGTTTTTGTTTGTTTATTTGTAAGGAATAAGCTTTTTGATTGTTGGAGCATTTGTTGAATCAGCATAAGCACCCTTGCGTAATCCTCTTTTGCGTTTTGTGGATTTTTTGTTCAAAATATGTGATTTGTTTGCGTGAGCACGTTTAACTTTACCGTTTTTTGTTAAATTGAAACGTTTTTTAGCGCCACTATGTGTTTTTAATTTAGGCATAATGTAAGCCTCCTTATTAATAATTTACTTAGCAGTTTTTGATGCAATAAACATAGCCAAATTTCGGCCTTCCATTTTAGGCAATTTTTCAATTGTACCCTCTTCAGAGCAAGCCTCTTTAAATCGCTCAAGTAAACCCCTTCCCATTTCAGGGTGTGCAAGCTCTCTGCCTCGATATCTAATAGCTACCTTAACTTTATCGCCTGAATTCAGGAATTTTTTAGCTTGATTAACCTTAGTATCAAAATCATGTGTGTCAATGTTTAATGACATTCTAACTTCTTTGATTTCAACAATCTTTTGGTTTTTTCTTGCTTCTTTATCTCGTCTAGCTTGCTCATAGCGAAATTTTCCGTAGTCCATAATTCGAC
>DAMDCT010000132.1:3061-3863 GCA_032091455.1 Oscillospiraceae bacterium
GTCGCTTGTGGAGCAATCTTAACAAGATCAAGATTTTGTTCAGATGCAAGTTTTAGTGCCTCTTTTGAGGACAGAATTCCCAACTGACTTCCATCATTTCCCACAACTCGGATTTCTTTGTCACGAATTTCTTCGTTCATGAGCAATTCATTGTTTTTGCTAATAATAAAGCACCTCCATGTACTTAATATGCAACTGATAAGTTGCGAGTTTATAAGAATTATGAAATATAATTCAAAAAAGCGCAGACAAACAGTCTACGCTTTCAATATGTAAATCAAACGGCAAAGCCGAATTTAACATTATTGACCCATTAGACTTAACAATCAGGAATTGTTATTATGCCTATAGGTGAGAACGTAGGTCTGTTCTACTTTGTTTTCTAGGATAGTATATCATGTTATTTGGTGATTGTCAAGTGTTTTTGGCGATTTTATTGCAGCTCCACTTACGACAACGCATAATAGCATTCCTGTTTGCACCCAAAAAATCGAAAAATCCGTTACCCCATGTACACATACCGCAGCAGCAACTGCTAATATAAGGGAATTTACAGAACTTGAATGCACGTAATTTTTATTTTTAATTGCCTGTTTAACTAAAGTTACAATATAACTTATTATAACGCCAACCCCCACAATTCCATGGCTTAGCAAAGGATCTAAATATACGCTATGTGCATGATAAGTTTTATAGCCACCATAAAACTTATTGATAAACATATATGTAAGTGCTCCCTGCCCAAAAAGTGGGTGAGCCTTTATACCTTCAAATGCAGTTACCCAAATACTTAGTCTTGTTG
>DAMDCT010000133.1:0-3678 GCA_032091455.1 Oscillospiraceae bacterium
GTCCACAACAGTATGGATTTTTCTACAATACAACAAAACATATAAAAGCAGAAAAGATAGATAGAGCAGTTGACAGAATAAGAGATAGGTATGGTAAATCATCTGTAAAAGTGGCAACACTTATGGTCAATTTAAAGATATCAAAAGACAAAACACCATCCATGATGCCATCAGCTATGTATAGATGATATAAAGTGCCACTAATATAAAGATGCTTCTACAATTTGTAGAGGCATCTTAACAGAAAATTCAATTTACTTCCTTACATTCTCTTGCTGTCTTATCACCTCTAAAGCATTTAAGTACAGCTTGATTCATACCTTTATTTTGACGAGGCATCCATTGAACAGTACATACTAGCTGAGGACAAATCCAAATTGCGTTCTCATTTCCATCAGGTATGTTTACAAATGGTGAAGTAGTTATTTGTCTTGCTTTTCTCAATTCACTTTTTTTAACGCCAAGTGTTACATGACCTTTGAATACTAACTGATCATCTCGATATTGACCTAGAATAATACTTGTCATATTATTTTCTTTATCTATATATCCACAAACAACAAAATCATCATCTTTAAGCCATTTTATCTTAATCCAATCTTTTGTTCTTTTATTAAAATAATACTTACTATCTTTAAGCTTTGCAACAATACCTTCTAATTGTTGCTGCTGTGTAAGATTATATAGATTGATACCGTTGTATTCTATATACCTTGAAACTGCAATTCTTTCATTTTCTTTGACTGTTTTAGTTAACAACTTTTTTCGTTCGATTAAAGGTAAATCAGTAACTTGTTTATCATCTAAATACAAAATATCATAAGCTATGAAATTAGCAGGATACTTACTTAATTCTAATTCTATTTTAAATTGATTCGACATTAATGAGCGTCTTTGCAATTCAAAAAAATCAGGCTTACCATCTACCATTACTACTAATTCACCATCAAGTATACATCTCTTTTTAACTTGTTTATTAATATCTAAAAGCTCAGGAAACTTTGAAATTAATTTTATATTACGTTTATTTCTCAAATCAACTTCATTTTTATCAAGATATGCAATACAACGTGACCCATCAAGTTTCAATTCAAATATATGTTTATCTGAATTAAAAGCTTCTTTAATTTCACCAATCAGCATTGGCTTTATATTTCGGTTTTCAAAATATCCATGTATAATTAAGCACCTTTTATTTTTGTTGTTTTCTTTTTTATGGGCTTTGTTTTACTATTTTGTTCAATGCTTGCTTTTAATGCATCCATAATATCAATAATATTTGTTTGTGGCTCCGCTTTTGCCTGTACGACTTCTTTTCCTGCAATTTTTTGCTCAAGTAATTCTCTAAGCTTTAGTTGATATTCATCTTTATATTCCTTAGGGTTAAAAGGTGTGTCCATAGATTTAATCAATGTTTTTGCCATATTTAATTCATCTTCTGATATTTCAGGTTTATTATATGATTTAGGAACTTCTTTAATATCATCTTCATAATTCATTGTTTGAATTAACATTCCATCTTCACGTGGAATAATTGCGAGTAATGTTTCATGACTTCCAATAATCGTTTTACCGATTGCTATCTTTTGTTCGGACATTAAAGCAGAACGTAATAATTCAAAGGCTTTATCTCCACCAGCTTCAGGAACAGCATGATAAGTTTTATCATAGTATACAGGACTTATCTGATTGAGATTAGCAAAATGCAGGATTTGAATTGTCTTATCTTTTTCAGTTTTTATGTTTTCGAGATCATCATCAGTTACTACAACAAAATGGTCATCATCATATTGATATCCTTTTACAATATCATTTGTATTTACCTCTTTGCCGCAATTTCCACATACTTTTTTATATCGTATTTTTTGATTGTCATCTTTGTGTAGTTGGTTAAAGTGAATATCATTATCCTGAGTTGCTGTATACATTGAAATTGGAATTGATACTAATGAAAAAGCTATTGTAGTTTTATTTGCTACTGCCATATAAATCACCTCAATATTTTTATACTTAGTATTTCCTATATAAATCAAAAAAACCATACTGAGGAGCAGTATGGTTTTGGGTTTATTATAAACATAATGCAAAATTCAAAACTTTGCCTTAAGGTTTGGCTATATGGATAAGATAATTCCGTATTTGGAACATAATAAAATAAAACAAGCAGATACTAAGAGTGTTTGAAATATTTCTTTTTAGGAAGGATGAGAAAACTGGAAAAGGAAAAATGGAACTTTAATAACAGCTATACCAAGCTATCGAAGATTTTCTACACGAAACAATACCCAACCACTGTTCGCGCGCCCAAGCTTATTATTTTTAATAATTCATTAGCAGCTTCTTTAGGAGTATCTTTGCGCTTGGAGATCTTTGCTGGAAATGAAATTCCAAAAGGAGCCGAGCCTTTGGCACAGGCATATGCCGGACATCAATTTGGGCATTTTACAATGTTAGGTGACGGACGCGCCATTCTTCTAGGCGAACAAATAACAGATTCTGGAGAACGTTTTGATATTCAACTAAAAGGATCTGGACGAACCCCATACTCCCGGGGAGGTGACGGTCGAGCTGCTTTAGGCCCCATGCTGCGGGAATATATCATTAGTGAGGCAATGCATGCATTAGGAGTTCCGACAACAAGGAGCTTAGCAGTTGTAACAACAGGAGAAACTGTGAAGCGCGAGGAAAATCTTCTTGGAGCAGTCTTAACACGTGTTGCAGCAAGCCATATCCGAGTAGGAACATTTGAATATGCTTCACGTTTTGGAACGGTAGAGGATGTTCGTAGCTTAGCTAATTATACCATAACACGCCATTTTCCAAGCATTGCTATATTTGAAAACAAATATCTGCTACTGTTAAGAGAAGTGGTAGAGCGGCAGGCATACTTGATTTCCAAATGGCAATTAGTTGGATTTATTCATGGTGTAATGAATACAGATAATATGACCATTAGCGGCGAAACCATTGATTATGGCCCTTGCGCATTTATGGACGTTTATCACCCAACTACCGTTTTCAGTTCCATTGATATACACGGTCGCTACTCCTATGAAAATCAACCGAAGATGGCTGCCTGGAATTTAACGCGCTTTGCTGAAACCTTACTGCCCTTTTTACATGATGATGAGAATAAGGCTGTCAGGCTTGCACAAGAAGAAATTAAAAAATTTGATTATTTATATCAGAATTATTGGCTAGCTGGAATGCGTGCAAAGCTCGGTTTGTATAACGAAGAAGTGGAAGATAAATTGTTGATTAAAGATTTTTTACAACTGATGCAACAACACCAAGCGGATTATACGAAGACATTCCAGTCTTTAACGTTGGATAAGAATGATGGTCAGACTCTGTTTTCCAGCCCTGATTATCATCATTGGCATGACCGATGGCAAGTACGTCTTGGTCAGCAGTCAAAAGCAAAAGATGAAAGCAAGGAGCTTATGAAAAGTCATAACCCTGCTATTATTCCAAGGAACCATCGGGTTGAAGAAGTACTGGATGCCGCTGAAGAAGGTGATTTAGACAAAATGCATCAGCTTCTTATTGCCTTGGATAATCCTTATGGATATACGCCTGAACAAGAAGAGTTTTCAAAGTTGCCCGCACCTGAGTTTTGTCATTATCAAACATTTTGTGGAACTTGAGTAGCCTATTAGCCCTAATGTGAATCACTGG
>DAMDCT010000134.1:0-337 GCA_032091455.1 Oscillospiraceae bacterium
CTAAAGAATTAATTGCAATGTTTACGATGGATGAACCAGATGTTGAGGAACCAATTGCTAAAGCGGCAGCAACGATAGAGTCATCTGTAAATACAGCACCAGTTCAAAGTCAGCCAACAGCACCTCAACAAAATTCAGCACCTCCAAGAGCTGCTCAACGAAGCGCTCCAAAAGCAAAAGTGATAGATCATGTGGATGTTAACATGCAACAGCCGACATATGAAAGTTTTGATGAAGAAGTAAATTTATCTGACGAGCAAAATAATAATCTTAACATGATAATGTCTATACCACTCCAAGTTTCAGTTGAAATAGGAAGAACAAAAAAGAAAATAAA
>DAMDCT010000134.1:347-3651 GCA_032091455.1 Oscillospiraceae bacterium
ATTCAATGTTGGAACTATTATTGAACTTAATAAACAAGCAGGAACACAAGTTGATGTTTTCGTAAATGGACAAGCAATAGCAAAAGGTGATGTAGTTGTTGTTGATGATTATTATGGCGTCAGAATTACTGAAGTTTCAAGTAATAGTGAAATATTAAAGTTATTATAATTACCAATTCATATTAAAATAATAAATACTAAGAAACAATAAGGGGGAAACAAAAATGAGCAAAAAAATTATGCTTGTTGATGACGCAGCTTTCATGAGAATGATGATTAAGGACACTTTAAAGAAAAATGGTTATGATGAAATTGTTGAGGCAGCCAATGGACAAGAGGCGGTAGCAGCATATACGGAGCATCACCCAGATTTAGTAATAATGGATATTACTATGCCCGTTATGGATGGACTACAAGCGTTACAACAAATCAAATCAATGGACAAAAATGCAACTATCGTTATGTGTTCTGCAATGGGACAGGAAAACATGGTATTAGATGCACTTAAACTTGGAGCGCAAGATTTTATTGTAAAACCATTTAAGGCAGATAGAATTATGAAAACTGTAGGCACAATCTTAGGCGAATAATATTTTTATTTAGGAGGGATTTACTATTCCAGAGCTATTATTATATCTTGCTGTGGTAGCTGTTGTTTTATACGGATGCTTTATACTAAGTAAGTATGTAGCTAAAAAAATGAATAACAGCGTTTCAGGAAAAAACATAAAGATAATTGAGCGAGTTGCATTAGGACAAGATAAAGGGCTTACCCTTTGTAAAATATGCAATAAAGTTTATCTAATTGCCGTTTCAAACCAAAGCATTTCAATTTTAGCAGAGTTAAATCCCGAAGACTTTGTTGAAAAAGAAGAGGAGCAAAAAACAAATTTTGTTGAACTTTTCAATAAAGCAATTAAGTCTAATAAAAATAAGCAACCTTAGACTAGGTGTTTTAATTTGTTTAGCATTGTTTAGCACAGTGTATTTTTATTTAAGCTTATGAAATGGCGGTATACATATGAAAAAACTCAAGAAATCCATAATTTCATTTTTAACGGTATTGTTCTCATCTGTGTTGTTTCCAGTAGCTTGCTATGCAGAAGGTAAAGTTGATGTAAACATTAATGGTGGCGGTATGGATACGTTAGAAATTGTTATTATGCTAACAGTTATAGCGCTCATTCCATCAATACTAATTATGATGACTTCATTTACAAGAGTAATCATTGTGCTTTCATTTCTAAGAAATGCGCTTGGTTTGCAACAAACACCGCCAAACCAAGTGTTAATAGGAATAGCACTGTTTTTATCATTGTTTATTATGTCACCTGTAATTTCAGAAATAAACACCGTAGCTTATGAGCCATATAAAAGTGAAAAAATAACGCAAGAACAGTTTGTTGAAAAAGCAACTGTTCCGCTCAAAAAATTTATGTTGAAGCAAACCAAAAAAGATGATATTAATCTTTTTGTAAAGCTATCTAAGACTAAAATCCTTCCATCTAAAGACAGTGTCGAAAAAATGAGTAATGAGGAGATATTAGAAAAACTTCCTATGACTGTGGTTATCCCTTCATTCATCACTAGTGAGTTGAAGCGTGCTTTTATGATAGGGTTTTTAATCTTTATTCCGTTTTTAATTATTGATATGATAGTGTCGAGTACGCTTATGTCAATGGGAATGATTATGCTACCACCAGTTATGATTTCATTACCGTTTAAGCTGTTACTATTTGTATTAGTTGATGGTTGGAGTTTGGTTGTTAAAATGCTTGCAATGAGTTTTAATCTATAGAGAGGCTGTAAACTATGACTATTTCTCAAGTAATGGATGTTTTTCAAGCAGCAATGCTAGTTGCGATAAAAGTTGCAGCTCCTGTATTGATAATAAGCATTGTAGTTGGTCTTGTTATATCTATCTTTCAAGCAGCAACGCAAATTCATGAGCAAACTCTTACATTTGTACCAAAGCTTTTGGCAATTGTGATTATTTTAATTGTACTAGGTCCATGGATGCTTGAAACAATGATGGATTTCACAGTTTATATTTTTGATGCAGCCTTAAAGTTAGTATAGGTGGGGCGAAATGCAATTAGATTATGATTTTACTCTGCTCATGATGATATTCATGAGAATGACAGGCTGTATAATATTTAATCCGATTTTTGGAAGAAAAAATCTACCTGTTATATTTAAAATTGGATTGACAATTATGCTATCTATCTTTGTGTACGGACTTATTCCGGACACGCAGTCAATACATATTGAGTCGGTTACCATCTATATCATTGCTCTAATAAAAGAGCTTTCAATTGGATTTATTATTGGATATATTATAAACCTTTTTTTATCAACACTTATTTTAGCAGGAGAATTTATGGATATGCAAATTGGTATATCCATGGCAAAGATATATGACCCTCAAAGCAATGTGTCTATGCCTATAACCGCTTCACTTATTAATGTAATGTTAATGATTGTGTTTTTCCTTTCTAATGGGCATCTAACGCTAATAGAGGTATTTTGTCACTCATCACAGGCAATTCCTTACGGAAGTTTGACAATATCGCCTGATGTTTATAAAGAATTGGCGTTAATGTTTTCAACAATTTTAATTTATGCCGTTAAGATGTCAATGCCATTACTGGCAGCGGAGCTTATAGCAGAAATTGGAGTTGGATTGATTATGAAAGCTGTTCCGCAAATTAATGTGTTTATAGTAAATTTGCAAATAAAAATACTAATTGGATTTGTAATGATATTCTTGTTAATACCACCTTTTGCAGCATTCATTGAGAGAACATTAACACTAATGTTTGATAATATAAATAAAGTTATGGGAATGATTGCGTAGAACAAAATATAGAAGTGAATATGCTTAGTTGAACATTATTGGGGGGGAACAGTATTGCCGGGAGATTCTAAAACCGAAAAAGCCACCCCTAAAAAGCGTCGTGATGAACGAAAAAAAGGAAATATATTTCAGAGTAAGGATATAACAAGTGTTTTATCAATCTTGGCAATATTCTATACCTTAAAATTCATGTTTCCCTTTATATACGATTACTTAAGTAACTTTATAATTAAATATATTTCATACATGAAAACTGTAACTGAAATAAATCAAAAGTTTGTAATGAATGTGTTTATTGAAAGCACAATTGCACTGCTTGTCGTAGCAGGTCCGATTATGCTGGTTGCCATGGTTGTCGGAATTATAGGTGCAGGGACACAAACAAAATTTTTATTTTCAAAAGATTCAATCAAATTTAAAATGTCACGAATGAGCATAGGAAAGGGA
>DAMDCT010000135.1:0-3020 GCA_032091455.1 Oscillospiraceae bacterium
CCTTTTCGGAATTTTGGCTAAGAAATATAATATCTTTCATTATTGGTTTAATCATCTTGTACCCCTTAATTTTTTGTTTCACATTATAGCCAAACTGTGTATTCAGCTATTCATGACTATAATGTTTGGTATAATTATCTACCCATAATTATACTTCCAATCAATCCATATATCAACAGAAATATACTATATATCTTATTTTATTTGTATTTTCCTCTCCATCTCCTTTATCAATTTATCCAAAGTTGGTCTTGATACATCTAGTTCCCTTGCCAACTGCGCCTTACTTACTTCTCGTTTTAAGTACCTGCTATAGTGTTGTTAGAAGTTAGCTACTCTTATTTCTTTACGTCCTTTAAATTTGCCTTGTGCCTTTGCTATTGCAATCCCTTCACGTTGTCGTTCCAACAAGTTAGTGCGTTCAAATTCATTGATAGCACCTATCATAGTAAGCATTAATTTTCCTGTTGGCGTAGATGTATCAATATTTTCTTTGTTACTTACAAGACATATTCCTTTGATTTATAATAGTTCCACTATCTTAAATAGGTCCGTTATACTTATTCTTATTTGCTATATTTGCCACTATAGAAACCTCATTTATTATTTTGGTTACACATAGTTAAAGTCTATTTTTAGTAATAGAGAAACAGTTACTTTACATAATAAAAGTAACTGTTTCTCTTATTTCTTATTCAATTATAGTCGTTAAAATTTGCATCTGTATGTTTTGTGTGTTTGTTATATTATACTGCTAATGTCTTCTAAGTATTCTGGAGTATGATTGATGGTATTTTATTGCTAAAACAATCCAAATCTATATATTATGAAAAAATACAGTTTAAAAGTGCAATTGAATTATTAATTTGACAAGCTGATTGTTAACAGATTTTACAAAATATTTATATAATTATGTAAAATTTTTCAAAGTTGTGACTGGCATGTGACCGCTATACTATATTATTATAATAATTAATTAAATATTTATAAAACTATAATTATATTTACTTATAATTATACCATTTAGCTTTATTTGGTTGATTATTTATATCATTAATTCTTTAAAGGAGGTGTTATCAATAAATAATATCTTTACAAAAAAGAAAACAATTTTTAAAGAAAGGAGGAAAAATGTTATGTTTAAGTTTTTCAAAAGAAGTACATCATTTATACTAACGATTGCATTGATAGTTCCGATGTTACTACCAATGAATGTTAATGCATTAGCCCCTAATAATGAATGGCCTAATCCAGGCTCAATATCGCTAAATAAAGTTGCAACTCCTGTAAATGGAAAAACAAATGAGTGGGATGTTACACTAATAATTAAAGGTAAGAATATAAAGCCAAAACCTACTGATATTGTTATAGTAATGGATACGTCAGGAAGCATGAAAGATAATAACAAAATGCAAAACGCAAAAATTGCTGCTAACAAATTGGTTGATAGTGTATTAGTATCTGATAACACAAGAGTAGCACTTGTTGAATTTTACGACAAAGTGGTAATGTCATCAAATTTTAAGGGTACAGATGAAAAGGATAACTTAAAAACTGCAATTCAAAATCTTGGAATTGGCGGTGGGACTAACATTCAAGGTGGCATTAAGGAAGCTGAAAATATGCTTGCAACAAGTACTGCTGAGAACAAGGTTATTGTTCTACTAAGTGATGGAGAACCAACCTATAGCTACGATGGAACTAAAGCAAGTGCTTATAGTCTTTGGGAACCAGATAGTACAGGTAATAAGCATGATTTCAAAATTGACAGTTTTATATACAACAAGGCTCACAGCTATCAGTTGTATAAACTTGATGATTATTGGGTTAAAGATCACAAGATTGGAACAATTTCCGAAGCATTAGTTGCAAAAAAAGCCGGATATAAAATTTACTCAGTTGGTTGCGATGTAACTAATGACAGTAATGCTAAGTATGTTCTAAATAACTGTGCATCTACACCATCAGACTTTTATGATGCTACTAGTACTGAATTATCAAAAGTATTTTCGAGTATTGCTGGAAAACTTGCTTTTTCCGCTAGTAATGGAAGTGTTATAGACCCCATGGGTGAAAAGTTTAATCTTAACTTAGGATCCAATAACTCATTTGACAACTCTGATGTTGCAGTATCACAGGGCTCTGTGACATATGATGCAACAAGCCAAACGCTGAACTGGAATACAGATAACATTCGCGAAGGATCAGATGCTACAATGACTTATAGAGTTACGATTAAAGATACTGCACTTTCTGGAGTTCTTTATCCGACCAATAAAACTACAAGCTTTAGTTATACTAATGCTTATGGTGATATCGCTACAAAGAATTTTCCTATACCTCAAGTTGCAGTTGGAAAAGGTTCAATTCAGATTAAAGGCTATTTAGCTAACAAACTGGGCCAACCTATTAACCAAGCCGGAGTAATAGTAGCTGAACCATCGTTAGCTTATCCTATATATTCACAAGATTATATTAAGGATGGGAGTAATGCGCTTAATATTGGAACCTATAGTGTAATTTCTCCAAATAACCAAATTGGATATGTTTTATATTCTGGAGCGCCTCCTACTACAGTAGTAACTCTTACAGCAAGTAATCCTAATCAGAATGTATGGTTACCTTATATAAGATTGGATAAACAAGTAACTATTAGATATGTTGAAAAAGATAACAATTCAAGAATACTTGATACAGTTACTATTAAAGGAGAATATGAATCTGAATATAGTGTACCAGCAAAGATAATTCCTGGTTATCAATATGACAGTACCTTTGACGCAAATGATGGTGTGTTCATAAATTCGCCAAGTATAGTTTATGTTTATTACAAACCATTATCACAGAGCTATACAGTTCATTATTATCTAGAAGGCACATCAACGAGCTTAAGCACTGATAAAATTGGCACTGCATTGATGGGAGCAACAGTAACAGAGAATGCAATTGACATTGCGGGCTATGGAGCAGTTAATCCAACAGGTAGCGTAATAATGAATGTAAGTGGAAATGTAATCACA
>DAMDCT010000136.1:0-2988 GCA_032091455.1 Oscillospiraceae bacterium
CCTGTTTTTTGCATATCAGCAGTTGCCATTGCGCCTATTTTGTTAATAAATTCCTGTTGTTTCATTACTGCTTGTCCTCCAATTTAATAATAGGTTTTTCTCTCTTGTTTGGCATTTCGGTTGTCATATCATTGAGAAACTTTGTTACTGCATCTTTTAATCTCTTTGGAACTGGCAAACCACATAACACCATATTTTTAAGAACACTTGCAAATTCAAATAACGTAAATATGAGTGCGAAAAATTCACACAACCCCATCTTTGAAA
This sequence comes from Oscillospiraceae bacterium, assembly GCA_032091455.1. Lineage (GTDB taxonomy): Bacteria > Bacillota > Clostridia > Oscillospirales > Ruminococcaceae > Paludihabitans. Next base: position 268 of record DAMDCT010000136.1, read on the forward strand.
TTCCTATGTAACTTAAATATTCTTTTGGAATCATGAACAATAAATCAATGTGAACTATTGTGTCAATCAGTGCTAAAGAAACTATACATACAAGCATTGTTACTTTTCTGATTGCTCCGTTGATACCTGCGGAACTGTTGAACTTTTTCTCCTTGATGGCTCTAAGTACACCTAGTACCATATCAAAAAGAATTACTATTGCTGCCGCAATGATGAATGAGTTTTTAATTATGCTGTTTAAAAATACTTGCATTTACTTGTCCTCTTTTCTTAATTTTAATAAGAACTTATTATGTTATAACTTTTAAGTGCATTAATAAGTTCGTTTAATTTTGATGTTGTTTGTGAAAGTGATGCAGATGATGATAGTGTTGTGACGGTTTTTTTCTGTGCTAAACTTCCATTAAAAAAGCTTAAATAACTACCTGTATGCTTACTGCTAAAATCAGTAGCCGTGCCAACATTTAAACTACTTTCAGATTTATTATTTAATTTACTAGCATTAGCAACACTTAGACTATTTTCAGATTTCCCATTAAGTTGTAAAGCGTTATTTGCCGTTTCTGCTTCCTTTGCTTTATCCACACTAAATGCAAGTTTAGGGTTTCCAACTGAATATTCGACTACATAAGTACCACTATCTTTGATAATTCTTACCCTGTCATCAACCTTAAACACAGCAAAAGAATTAACTTTATAGTGTTTTTGTGTTGGCTCTGTTTCACCATCAAAACGCAATGTAACACCGTCTTCAAATATTCCTGCAATAGTAGCAAAATTAATGGTTTCTTCTTTTTGTTCTACTTGATTATATAAATCTTTATCTATCATATACTTATTACCCTCCTTACTTCATGTGTCATTTCCCCTCCTGCTGATAACTCCATACTCCATGACGTTTCACTATAAACGCCTTGTACATCATTGTTGCGTATTTCAAGAATTTCACCACGTTCATGTATTGGCATTAATGCAGTTGTAAAAGTAAGCTTTTCAAATACTTGCGACTTTTCAAATGCAATCTTACGTATATATTCATCTAAATCAGCTTGTGAAGATATAACATCAGGCTTGTATATTTCAGATACAATGTTACGCTTTCGGCTTATTGTGGATAGCTTTGATGTTGGATTATTATTAATATATACTGATTTGTAATCTTGTTTTAGTTCAGGATTTGAAACAACCGCAATAAATACATTTGGCACATTATAAAAATCCTGTTCGCTTGTAGTATCTGAATATATAACACTCAATTCATCATCTTTGTAAGTGTATGATATGTTATTAACACTAGGCTCAACATATTTTTGTAAAATAAATATACCATCTGCATTTACACTAACAGGGTTAAAATTAATCTCAGATAGTAGCTTATTAATAATTTCCAACTTGCTAGTGCCTATCTCAAACTCCCTATCAGTTGGTAATACAATGTCACAACCATCAGCCATAATATCAGTAGCATTTGCAGTTAAAAGGATATTCTCTACTGCATCAATGTACTTCGTACCTTTAGCAACAAAAAATCTTTCAATAATACAATCTTCTTTTAAAATGACTGTCTTGTCATATGCTTCAACTTCATAATAATTTTCATTATTTATAGTTTGTTTAGTTGGAGTTGATAACACAAATACACCCAAAGGATATTCAATCCATTTTCCAAAAGGAATTTTAACAAGCATATATGGCTTTATCATATCAGATAGCCAATTAATATTTTGATTACCCTTGATTTCAAATCTTGCTGTCCTGTTAATTGCGTTAAAACAGTTTAAAGAAACCGAAGCAGATATTACATCTACCTCGGCCTGTTCAACTCCATTTCGTATTAAATCATATCTAAACTTTACTTCTCTTGTGCCACCTTTAGCGTGTAGTGCATTGTAAACTTGTTCATGTGTTAAATCTTGCATTGCTAAGCTTTTCAACTTCTACACCTCCTTGTCATAAGAGATTTTCTCTACATAATCAACCTTTTGCAAAGTGAAACTAACATCAATACCATGTTTGTCATTAAAGTAGTCATATGATGTAATCACACCATAAAGGCACTTGTTGTATTTATTACGATACAATATAGTTTTTCTAAGCTTTACAAGTTGCTTAAATTGTTCAAATAAAACTAAGTCACTAAATGAATATTTAAGTGCTTTAGTTTCACTTGTATGTTCTGAAAATTCGAACACTGGATGCTCTCGCCCTGCAAAGTAATGATTGTCACCCACAAGAGAAACTGAACCACTTTGCGTTACTAACTCACTCCGTCTAACTTTAAGTTCAAGTATGTTAGATGTATTTGTCGCAGGTGCTACAGTGGCACTATTTATTGTTGTCTTTGCGATTACAGGTAAACTATTAACAAAGTTGTCGTTGCTATCAATCGCACGCACAACATAGTTGTGTGTGCCTGTAGTCAAAATACTCAACTTCATTTGTCAGCTTTTTAATTGGAATGCCGTCACGCAACACATACATTTTTTTGATGCTTGCATTTGATACAATATTTAACCTAATGCCATATTTAATATTTTCAGATGTTGCTATTGGTGCAATTGGCTTAACTGTGTTGACCGTAAATGTTGCAATTGCAGGTTTACTCTCAAGTCCATAACTGTTAATTACAATTAAGCTTAAATTGTAGTTGCCATTTTCTAAATAAACAGGGACTTTAAAACTCTTGCTATTACTTGCAACTATACCAGTTTGATATACAAT
>DAMDCT010000137.1:0-2981 GCA_032091455.1 Oscillospiraceae bacterium
TAAGGCAATCGAAGAAGAATTTGGCGTATCTGCTGCTGCTCCAGTTATGATGGCTGGTGCTGCTCCTGCTGCTGCTGCTGAAGATGAGAAAACAGAGTTTGATGTTATTCTTGTTGAAGCTGGCGCTGGTAAAATGGGCGTTATTAAACTAGTTAAAGAAGTTACTGGTTTAGGCCTAAAAGAAGCTAAAGAGATCGTTGATAACGCTCCAAAGCCTATCAAAGAAGCAATCTCTAAAAATGACGCTGACGCTCTTAAAGCTAAGTTTGAAGAAGCTGGCGCAAAAGTTGAAGTTAAATAATAAGCTTTGCTTATTAGAACCTTTCGCGTATTTGGTTTAATGCCTAATTATTTTTAAGTACTTCGAAAGATAATTTTCAATAAATACAAATCCCACACCGCATGGTGTGGGATTTGATAATTTATTGAATAGATTTTGAATAAATTTATCTGATAATGCTTCAAAAACTATTGACAAATTAGAATTTTTATAGTATTATATATAAGCATTCAACATTAGTTTGAATTGCTGGTGTGGCGGAACTGGCAGACGCCCAGGACTTAAAATCCTGTGAGGTTAACTCCTCGTACCGGTTCGATTCCGGTCACCAGCACCATAATAATGCACTAAATTAGTTTCGAAAGAAATTAATTTAGTGCATTGTTATTTTTAATTATTTATTTACATAAATCGACCACTGTTGTTAAGGTTCTTCCTATGTGCAGTTCCTCGCGTTGGGGTTGATGCCACCTATATACTAATTATTAATTAATACACTGTTATCTTAAGTTATCACTAAGCTTGTATATGCAAAATGAAATATTCATTCAGCTTAGGTATTGTTCCTCAACCGTAGTCCATATTAATGATAAACTTATAAGCCAAGATGCACTAGTCGAATAAACAATAGTTTGTCCAACACACAAAGCGTGAACTTTGTGGATATATTTAAAATGCCCTATGAAAAGACAACTAACAGATAACCTCTCTCGATTTAACTTTCGAGAGAGGTTATTTGTTGCCTAGAAAACGGCTTGATATGTTATGCGGTAAGTTGAAGTTATGTCCTTTTTGGTTCATTGCATGGAGTTTGAAAGTTAGTAAATTTGGATTAACGTTCAGCACATGGCTCATTTTATAATAATCCATATCAATATCACTAGCTAATGTAATTACATCATCATCAGGTATAAGTAATTCAGCTGCAAAAAAGTTTGCTTGGTATTCAGGCTTTGAAGTCATGTCATATAGCTGAAAATCTTTCATTGGTGACATTCTAGCTATATTTAAGTGTAAACGATCATGTCCTAGTTCATGAGCCGCTACGAGCGTTTGCTCGTATTCTGTTAGATTGTTATTAATTGCAATATGTCTTTCTCGATTAATCACACAGAAAAAGCCTTTTAAATTATTCAAGGTAGGATAATCAAGATATATGCCCAATGCTTCAATTAATTCAAATGGATTTCTAGTATGATACTTTTTTACTAACTCGTCAACGGTATCTGAAATATAACTGCTCAATCTATCTTATCCTCCATTTCTAGCATTAATATAATACTTATTCGTTTGCAAACTTTTTAGGTGTGTATTTTTTTGTTCTTTCTTTAGATGAAAAATATATATCTGTTATTGCTTTGAAAAACAATTCTTTATCATCTTCATCTAATTCCCCACCTGCAAATAAACCACTAGTTTCAGCAATAAGTGCATTTGCTTTATTCTTGCCATTTGTTCCATACTTTTGAGTAGCTTCTTTAACAAACTCATCTTGATCTGACATTAGGTATGTATTGGACACTTGAAACAACTCACATATTCTATTAGTTATTTGGGCAGTTTGAGGGTATCTTTCTCCTGCTTCGTAATATTGTACAGTTCTTGTAGTTACTCCAAGGGCTTCAGCAAGTTGTGTTTGCGATATCTTAGCATTCTTTCTCAACTGTTTTAGTTTTTCTGAAAACATCATATTTATGACTCCTCTCAACAATGAATTATTATTCGTAAATTTGTATTGACGACGAACGAATATTCGTATATAATTTGTTATATAATAAAAGTGAACAACTATTCGTATTTATATTATACTTTTGTTCGTATTAGTTGTCAAGTGGGTGAAGTTTGAAAAAAACTTTTTCAAACTAGAGTTTTGTACTTTTCGGCATAGAGTATTGCCGAAATTTGGCTACTCCAAATCGTTCAAAACTCCAAGTCTTATGAAAGGGATGGTCATAATAGTAGAAAGAATTATTTTGCATTGCGATATGAATAACTGCTATGCTTCTATCGAGTGTTTGCTCAATCCTGAATTAAGAGATAAGGCAATTGCTGTGTGCGGTTCACAGGAGGATAGGCATGGTATTGTATTAGCAAAAAACAATTTAGCAAAAAGTTATGGTGTGAAAACAGGGGAGGTAATATGGCAAGCAAAACAAAAATGTCCTGACCTTATTATCGTACCACCTAACTATTCTCAGTACTTATCCTATTCAAGAAAGGCAAGAGAAATCTATTATAGGTATACTGATATGATTGAACCATTTGGCATTGATGAGTGTTGGCTTGATGTAACTGGCAGTACATTGTTATTCGGCAATGGATATGATATTGCTTATCAAATAAAAGAAACCATAAAAGCCGAATTAGGTCTAACTGTTTCAATTGGTGTATCATTCAACAAAATATTTGCAAAGCTTGGAAGTGACATGAAAAAGCCTGATGCAATTACTGTTATAGAAAAGGAAACATTCAAGGAGAAAATATGGGGACTACAAGCTTGTGAATTAATTTATGTAGGACGTTCTACTACACAAAAACTTTCAAAATACGGTATTCATACAATAGGAGAACTAGCACAAACAGATCCGAACTTTCTAAAACAAGTTTTCGGCAAAAATGGTTATGACTTATGGATGTATGCAAATGGAAAAGATATTTCACGAGTGATGAATACAGATTATAAATCACCAATTAAAAGTGT
>DAMDCT010000138.1:0-2307 GCA_032091455.1 Oscillospiraceae bacterium
TTTAATTATAATGCTCCCCATGGAATTATAAGTACAATAGCAATACCACCAAATGCAAATGCTACTGTTGGCATAAGAGAAGATACGATATCAGGACATTATGATTATGAGGGAATAAGAGGTGGAGCAAACGCTGTTAAGAATCTATTATTAACTGAGGTTGATAGATATGTTAGGCTAGATAAAGTCGGCATTTCAAATTTAGTGGATTTTTTAGGTGGTATTGAATATGAGGTGAAAAAAGAGATAATCTGTGGGAGCGAAATATTTACTAAAGGTAAACAACTTTTAGATGGCAGGCGTGTAACAACATTATTATTCAATCAAAATGAAAATCATATTGTTGATACTAATATGCAAGCTGAACTTATAACTATGTTGATAAATCAACGTTTCAATAAAGCACTTGCACAAAAGTATTCTAATTTTGTAAGTGCGTTTTATTACAACGGTGAAACAAATCTCAGTCAATATGATTTTGAAATGAGAAAAAAGGGACTAACAGGAAAAATGATGTTGGACAGCCTAGTTACAAAACAACTTACCATTAACGGTCAATATAATAGTGATTTTACACAATTTTCGCCGTCAAGTAAAAGTATAGATGAAATAATAGATATTCTAAATGTAAAAGAAGATGAGGAATAAACCTTTATACAAGAAACCCGATTATAGTTATAAAATAACTATAATCGGGTTTCTTGTATAAATAGATTTTAATATAGTACTGCACCATATTCAAGAGAAATTTCTTTTAGTGTTAAACTTTCAATAGGTGATTGTTCATCGACCATGCATCTTCCGCTATATAAGCGTAATGCAATACGTAATGCTTGCTCATTAGTAGAATAAAAACACACTGGCAATTTTGCATAATGTGCATTAAGTGAGAATTGTTTTGCTTCATCAACCGTATCAATATTAATTAGCATAACGTCAACGCTATCTTCTTCTACTGTCACAAATTGATCAGCCATATCAAATTCACACATGATTGGCTCGGTGAATTCTATTCTATCATTGTCTAGAGCAAAAATATCTGTTTCATTTGAAAGCATAATATCATTTGATTGAACAGGTTTGATAACTTTTTTTGATGGGATGTAGTTATCTAACAAATCTCTCATGGCCGCAATATGCTCGGGTGTTGTACCGCAACAACCACCAATAATTGTAACACCAACATCTAATAATTTTGCCATCTGTTCTTTCATAATGCAAGGTGACAGGTCATATACATTTTGCAACAATGGGTTTGGCTGACCTGCATTGGGTTTAGCTATAAGTGGAATTTTTGAAAATGACGCTAGTTCGGCAATATGTTCAACAAGTAAATCTGGACCGAAAGAGCAGTTTAATCCAAACGCACTAATCCCAAGCTCTTGTAAGGCAATTAGACATGATAATGGTGTTGCGCCAGAAAGTGTTCGACCTCTTTCATTAATTGTGAATGTGACAAAGATAGGTTTTTTGAATTTTTTACACGCCATTACAGCGGCTCTTGCCTCGTTTAAAGAAAGCATTGTTTCTATAACAAAGAGGTCAACGCCAGCATCATTAAGTGCAGTTGCCTGTTCAGAATATATATCAACAAGTTCATCAAATGTTGTATCTCCATATGGTTCTATAAATAATCCTGTTGGAGATAAATCACCAGCCACTTTTTTGCCATTAGCTACACTTTGTGTAATTTTTACAAGTCGATTATTAAAATCAGATACTTTGTCTGCAAAACCATAGTATGAAAGCTTTGCTCTATTAGCTGAAAATGTTGGCGCATAGATAATGTCGCTTCCAGATTTAACAAATTCACTTTGAATTTGCTTTATAAATTCAGGGTTGTTTAAAATAAATTCCTCGATACACACTCCATGCGGCATGCCACTAGCGTAAAGATTAGTTCCTGTTGCTCCGTCAAGTAATAAATGTCCCGATTGCGGTACGTCCATAATTAATTCCTCTCTGCTAAAATATTTATATATGCGAATGATTTATATTATAATATTATTACATAGAATCTGGTGCGTCAATTTTCAATAGGGTTAAAACGTTTTTAAGTGTAGTTTTAACAGCCATACAAAGTGAAAGTCTTGCATACATTAGTTCATCATCGTCACACTTAACTCTACATGAATTATAAAATTTGTGGAAGAGTGTTGCTAAATCTATTGAATAACGTGTTATTCTCGCAGGATCATATGATTTTGCAGCCTCAACAATTTCATTTGGGAAAATTGAAAGGTGACGAATTAACTCAATTTCCTCATCTGCTGATAATAGACTTAAATTGCATTCTTTTGCATCCTT
>DAMDCT010000139.1:0-2249 GCA_032091455.1 Oscillospiraceae bacterium
TATGTAAGCATTTTTCTAGTTTTAAGCTCGTCTTCATAAAACGATTTATAATCTTGTTTTGCCGCAAGGTTGATTACTTCATTTTCAGGTTCTAGTGTCTGAATATACGCCCGACCAGCCTTTTGACTTCTGCCACTTCTTCCAACAACCTGTGTTATCAACGAAAAAATACGTTCGCTGCTTTTAAAGTCAGTTGAATAAAGTCCGCTGTCTGCATTAATTACACCGACAAGTGTTACGTTTGGAAAATCAAGTCCTTTTGCAATCATTTGCGTGCCAATCATTATATCATATTTTCCACGCTTGAAATCTTCAAAATTCTTTTCATATGAATTCCTAGAATATGTTGTATCAGTGTCCATTCTAAGAATCCTAGCTTTTGGGAATATAAACTGCAACTCGTCCTCAACCTTTTGCGTCCCAACTCCAGTTAGTTTTATATACTCACCGTTACAGCTTGGACAAGTTTGGTCGAACTTTTTTGTATGGCCACAATAGTGGCACATTAAATATCCATTTGCCTTATGGTATGTCATTGCAACATCACAACTAGGGCAAGTTATTACCTCTCCACATTTCATACAAGTTGCAAATGTATTATACCCTCTTCTATTAATAAGGATAATTGACTGCTCATTTTCTTCAAGGTTTATCTTGATTTGTTGCTGTAAAAGCTCACTCAATGGCGATAAATTGAGTTGTTTTTGTTCCTCCATCATGTCAACAATATAAACGTATGGAAGATTTGCATTTTGAAATCTGTCCTCAATTGTAAATAATGAATACTTGCCATTTTGCGCATTATAATAACTATCTATTGATGGTGTTGCAGAGCCTAAAAGCAAGGTTGAATTATGGTTTACACACCTTAGCTTAGCAATCTCTCTTGCATGATAACGAGGGGAACTCTCTGATTTATATGAGGACTCCCCCTCCTCATCCAATATAATTATTCCTATATTTTCAAGTGGTGCAAAAACTGCACTTCTTGTGCCTATTACAATTCTAACTTTATTTGCTTTAATTTTGTTAAACTCATTAAAGCGTTCTGATAATGTCAAACTTGAATGAATTACAGCAACAATATTTCCAAATAATACTTTGAATTTGCCTACCATCTGCGGTGTTAACGCAATTTCTGGAACAAGCATAATTGCGTTTTTGCCCTCTTGTAACACCTTTTCGATTAACTTAATATATACTTGCGTTTTGCCACTGCCTGTTATTCCGTAAAGTAAAGCTACATTCGGTTTGTTTTCACTTGTCAATTCAAGTATACCTTCATATGCTTTCATTTGCGTTTGGGACAGTTTAATATCACTCAAATCTATGTTTAAATAATCAACATCATCATACTCTGCTTGCTCTTCACACTCAAAAATATCGACAATGCGTTTTTTCGAAAGATTTTTCACTACTGCGTCTGTTATACCGCATAAATAGCAAAGTTCTTTAATCATTGCACTACCAACATCTTTAAGTTGATTTACAACTTCTTTTTGTTTTGCGGATAGCTTAACTCCAACTGGATCAAATCCATCAGCCAATCTTACCATCTTCACTGTTCTTTTGGCTACTTTTTGCTTAAGTTTATCCGTTTTTTCTATAACGCCTTTGTCTAATAGAGATTTTACTACGACTTTTTTTGAAACATTACCACTAGAATCTAAAAATAAGCTTAGTTCTTTTGACGTTTTAGCAGTTTTTAAAAACTCAATAAGCCGTTTTTCATTTTCAGTAAACTTTAATAATTCAAGTTGTGATATTGGGTTTGAAAGCTTATAGCTTTCAATAACATCAATATTGGCCCCAATTGGAAGTACTGTTTTTATTGCCTCATAATAAGTGCAAAATGTATTTTTAACTAAAAACTCTATTATTAAAAACATCTCTTCATTAACAATTGGTTCATCATCTAGTTGAGATAGAATGGGTTTAATACGCCCATCATACTCACTTATCTCGCTTAACTGTTCAACTAAACCTTGTAGTTTTTTGTTCGAGTTTCCAAACGGAACAAGAACTCGACAACCCCGTTTTATACTTTCACAAAGAGGCGGAGGTACAATATAATCAAATGCTTTATCAATAGAATATACAGTTTTATCAACAAAAACTTTTGCAATCATTCGCTTTTGCATCTCTGCCCTCCTCAAGTGAGTCGTTTGTTAAACGTGTATCGCTATTCTATAGTTAGTCCTATGTTTTCTGTTTCTATCAAATTGTATTCGCCAGCTGCAAACTCTTCT
>DAMDCT010000140.1:0-1921 GCA_032091455.1 Oscillospiraceae bacterium
ATTAGCAACAAGAGTTCTCTTCTCATAAGTCTTTGATGTGGTTCATACATCTTAAGGCGTATGCACTGTGATTGTGTTCAGCAATTGCAGTGCTATGGGTTGTTTTCACTTACCATATTGACATTGTACCATAATTTAGGTGATAATGCAATAGGGTTTTTAAGTTTTTAGTTTTTTAACACACAGCCTAAAAAGGCTGTGTGTTTTTTGTGGTTTTTACTCTCTATTAAATGTTTAGGTTCTGGTAAAATAGTATTATAAATAAAGTAAAATTCTTATAATTATTAACATCATTCAAACCAAATTCCAGTTGGAATAAATTATTCACCAATTGAATTTACCTGCGACATGATGTCCAACCTTACATTATCTATTCCACCATCTCTACAAAAAATCCAACTGGTTATTAAACCAATCGGACATGTAAGTAACTTGATATTAAATTTTTAAATACTATTTTACAGCATCATAACTGCCTGAAGAATACCTATTTATCTTCATGTTATAAACATAATGGGAAGTTTGACGACCTTAAGATAAACGCATAAAGCTATTGCTAATAATTATAGATGTTGATTTATCATTAGTCCTTCCTGAATACCATTTGGATATATATAAATAAGTTTTTGCTTATCAAATATAGGATTTGCCTCATGGATAATACTATGATGATTTGGGCAAACAATAAGCTGATTATTCGCATCATTATTTAAACTTTTTACAAAATAATCTATATGATGGGCTTCGACTACATGTGTCCCATAGTCTTCTCCGATGAGCATGCCGCAGATTTGGCACCGATAACCATAAAGAAGCTTAAGGTTATCTCCTATCATCCTATTGAGCTTTCTTATTTTTATAATTCTTTTATCCTCAAGAACTTTTGCGTAATCATCTTCCACGTCATAATTGAAGCTTGATTCGTATGCACGTTCTGAACTGTCCTGAACCGATTGTTTAAGTGCAAGAATATCATCTACTTCAATTGTTTCTAGTATATACGAATCTTCGTATTCCGTTGTATATATTGCTAAATACTCTTTACATTCTTCTGGTAATTTAATCATCGTGCGATTGCCTGAAAGACGCATTTCTCTTTGAGCTTCTATGTATTTATAACTTGAAGAAAAACATGTTTGCAAAGCCTTGGCCAATTCTCCGTTTTTTGAATATCGAATTTGAAGTGTATCCTTATTTCTGTTAAATTTAGAATCAAAATTAACATTGTAAATATGTGCTCTATATCCTTTTCCGTTAAGATACAAGGTGATTTTTTTTGACTCTCCACGCTGCAAAAAAGTTCCCATATTACGCGCAAAAACCACCTGATTTTCAACTGGAAGAGTGAGTCCCTCTACTAATAATGACCAGTTCACTTCAGCTCTATACACATAGCTTTCACAACAATTCAAGTAGTAATCACTTCCTCGTAAAATACTTAATAATAACACCGTAATTGCTTGTCAGTCTAAACATTGCACTAAACTGCTACGCAGTGGCACTGTACCTGTTAGCATGTGCTTGTGTAGTAACTGCTCTCATAGGGCAGTTTTTCTTTGTTGAATCCTTTATAATAACTGCATGAGCCAAATGGCGAAATTATAAAGGAGAACTAATGATGACAAATGATGAAATTGTGCTAAAAACAAAAGAAGAGTTTAAGTTGCGAGGTTTATTTGGCGAGCAACTTACCTACAATTTGGTATGCTTGAATTTCCGAATCTTTAGGATACATGTATGAATATTGTTTTGATATATTAACTGCTAATTCTGCAAATAGATCCATAGTTTTATGCATCGCTTCAATCATATCAGTTTTATTATATCTTGCGTAAGAATATGATAATTTTTCAATAATCCAATCGTTCGCCCACTTTTCAATAAATCGCCCGTTATACCAAACATCACACGTATTATCTTT
>DAMDCT010000141.1:0-223 GCA_032091455.1 Oscillospiraceae bacterium
TAGATTGGGGGAGACAGATGACTTCAAACGATTATGATCAAATGAGAAAAGAAATGTGCTATTTATTTTATATTACTAGCAAAGAAGTAGTAAATAGATTTAATAAGTATTTAAAGCAATTTGATATTAGCTTTCCGAATTATATTGTCTTACTTTATATTGAAAATGATAAACCTATATATATTAAAACCTTATGTGATGAACTTTATTTAGATTCAGGTAC
>DAMDCT010000141.1:234-1796 GCA_032091455.1 Oscillospiraceae bacterium
AAGATTATTTTCCAAAAATATCAGAGGATGTCATTCAACAGTTTAATATGAAGAGGGAAGATTCTCTTGCTTATTATGAAATTTTAAAAACGTTCGCTGAACAAAATATATATATAAATGATGAAGAAAGATAAATATAACAAGATTGAATAGCTGACGAGCAGCACTTGTTTATAAAAAAACCGAGTAAAAGTTATTAATAGACATAACTTTTACTCGGTTTTTAATTTAATTATATTTATTTTTAAGGTAATCTTCTAATCTTCTCATGGCTTCTTTTAAAGCATCAAGTTCGTATGCGTAAGATATACGAACATGCCCCTTTCCAATATCAGTAAAAGATGAACCAGGTACAATTGCAACATGAGCATTTTCCAGAACATCTACACAAAAGTCAAAATCGTTTTCTGTAAAGCGTTGAATACTTGGGAAAATATAAAAAGCACCTTCAGGTTTGGCATCGAGTTCAAAACCTAATGATTCAAGTTTTTGTATAAGGAAATTACGGCGTTCAATATATGCTTCGTTCATATATTGTGGTGCTTCAAGTCCTTCGTTCAATGCAGCGATACAAGCAATTTGTGCTGGTACATTTGCACAAATACAATTGTAGGCATGCATAAAAGTTAATTTTTCAATAAGATATTCTGGACCTATTAAGAATCCAATGCGAATACCTGTAGCAGAGTGAGATTTACTTAAACCACCAACTAATAATAATTGTTCTCTAATAGATGGGAATTCAGCGAATGATGTATGTTTGCCAGTAAAAGTGTTTTCAGCATATATCTCATCACTAATAACAAATATAGGCATATGCTTTAAAGTTTCAGTTAGTGCTTGAACCTCATTGTGGTTCAAAATGACGCCCGTTGGATTAGTAGGGTAGTTTAGTAATATGGCTTTGGTCTTCGCAGTTAAATGTGCCTCTATAGCTTCAGGTGTGACTTTATAATTCGTCTCTGTGGTATCAATATAAACCGGCACGCCACCTAATGTTTTGATAAGTGGAATATAGCCAGAATATACTGGACCTGGTATTAATATTTCATCACCTTCATCAATGATGCTTCTTAATGCAGTATCTAATGCTTCACTAGCACCGTTGGTAATAATAATTTCTTCGGAACTATATTTAAATCCATAACGTTGATGGAAATATTGGCTAACTGCATTTCTTGTTTCCACTAGACCTTTATTATGTGAATAGCTTGTTTGATTTTCATTTATTGCCTGGATATAAGCAGATTTAACAACATCAGGCATTGGAAAATCTGGTTGACCAATTGTTAAATTAATACAGTCTTTTATACCGCTAATACGGCTTGAAAATTGACGAATACTTGGTGCACTTAAATGTTTTGAATTATTATTTAATGATAGTTTCATTGTATAAATCACCTCAAGATTTAAAAATACCAAATTTAATTTTATATGTAGAGTTAGAGCGAGAATCAAAGATAGCTTTGGCTTTTGATTCTCGCTCCACAAGCATGTCGATATAAAGTTATAATGGATAGCAAAAATTTATATCATGCTTATTTTTTAATGATACTTGCTAT
>DAMDCT010000142.1:0-1381 GCA_032091455.1 Oscillospiraceae bacterium
TTTTTATTAATAATAAATAACCGTATTACTATCACCTTTTGCACTACAGTCCTCCAAACTCCAAAAGGTTATAGTCCTACCCATAATAAAAAATTCTGATTGAATTAAGCTTTCTATCAAAAACAATTTTATCTATGAAACTACGCAATAGCTTATTTTTTTCTTCTTGTGTAATTTTATTATTCTTCAAACTTTTTACTGTGTCTTTATGTTTATGCATGAAGGCTTTTTTTATTTCTTGCATATTAGGTTGTTTTTTTGGTTTTTTCGCTTCAAGATGTTTAATTGCTTCAAGTATTTTTATCTTGTTTGTTTTGTATTCACTAAGTGTGTCTATGCCATTCTCATACGCAACTTTTACTCTTTCTAATTTATCATATTCTTTTTGAATAAGTAAATCATTTACAGATGTGTCTTCAACTAGTTCTTTATTCATAAGTTCAAAGTCACCAGTAGTTAAGGCGTATTCAATAGATGATATGACTTCATCAGAAATGCGTGCTATTGTAATACTGTGGGAAACCCCACATTTGCCTTTTGAATAACTGTGGCATTGGATAGAGCCAGTAGTACAACGTGAGAGGGTACTACCACAATTAGAGCATTTCACTAAGCCTTGCAATATAAAAGAATTTGGTGGAGCAATTCGAGAATACTTAGGATACATTCTCTTGCTTTTATCGAGTAGCATTTGTACTTGCATCCAAACTTTATCATCAATTATCACTTCGTGTGTACCATCAACAATCATTATATCAGGATTATTAAAATTTCGTTTGGTTAAGCCAGTAGGATTCCAACGAATTTTACCTATATAAACAGGATTGCGTAGTATATATTCAACTGTTCTATTTTCAAAGTTGTTGCCCCTAATTGTTTTTATCCCCATATCATTTAATTTGGTTGCAATTTCTCTACAACCAATACCGTTAACATAGTCTGAAAATATCATTTGAACAATTGAACAAGTTTCAGAATTGATAACATATTGTTTGTTTTTTACATCATATCCAAGGGCAGGACCAGTGACAACACCACCACGGCTAACTTTTTCAGTCATGCCACGCTTTACTTCCTCTGATAAATTAATGCTGTAGTATTCGTCCATTGCTTCAATTAATGCTTCAATAAGAATTGAAGTTTTATCATCACCTAATTGCTCATTAACTGATATAACATCTACACCGCATTCTTTACGGAGCATAGATTTATATACAACGCTGTCCTCTCGATTACGAGCAAAACGGCTAAATTTCCATACTAAAATAACTTCAAACGGCTTAGGCTTCTTCTTTGCCGTTCCAATCATTCGCATAAATGCAGGACGCTTTTCAGCTTTGCGCCCACTGATACCGTCATTCTCCATGAAAACAAATTCTTC